>SHBV01000104.1 GCA_004211885.1 Verrucomicrobiaceae bacterium | reverse complement strand
TACATCCAAACATCCGTCTCCATCCGAATCCGTGTCTAACCTGTTAGGGGTCCCGTCTCCGTCAGTGTCAAGAGTCTGGCCACCTTCCTGTGTATCTAGTATACCGTCATTGTCGTCGTCGAGGTCGTCGTCGTCAGGTACGTTGTCCTCGTCTGTGTCTGTCTTGTAGACAGTAAGCTGTGCTGCACTTGAGGTGATGTCTAGGTCACACCTGTACGCAAGGGTCTGCATCAGGAGTCTGTACTTAAATTCCGTCATAGCTGCCGTTACAGAGTCGATCTTCATTGTAATCTTGTCGTAATCTGAATATTTTCCTGGGTGATTAGGGTTAGCAGTTGTGTATGCTGACACATTTACCCAAGCATTCCCGTTGTCTGTTGTTATCTGCCAGCTGTACTTGATAGTACCTAGGTCACCTACTGTAGATCCAGATGCAGTGAAAGAGACATTTGAGTACTCTAGGACGTTCACACTAGTTGGGTCAGAAACTTTTGAGAGGTCAGATCCTTTCTCTAAAAAGTCTTTTGTTCCGTTCCCGTCGAGGTCTTCTATCTCACTCTCAAACTTGTACGTAACACTTTTAACCTTACCATCAGCAGTATATTCTGTTGGCTCAGTGCCTACCTTACCATCAGAAGGATCGTCAAGATCACCGTAACCAGACTCTATGACATCAAAACAACCGTCACCGTCAGAGTCGAGGTCTAACCTGTTAAGGGTCCCGTCTCCGTCAGTGTCTGTGTCTCCCTCGATAGTGTCAAGGATACCGTCGTTGTCGTCGTCAACATCTACGTCGTCGTTTACACCGTCTCCATCAGAGTCAGGCCCAACAGATGACACAGTAATCTTACCACGCATAGCCGGATGATTAACACAAACGTAGAAATACTCTCCTGGAGCAACTCCAGTAAGATCCCACGTGATAGTCACTCCCTGCTTTGCGTTGTTCGTGACACCGCTAACTTCATTTGAAAAAGAGTACCCATTACTAGAATTAAGTGCGCTAACAATAGCAAAAGGATGAGTTGCAAGCGTGCTACTCGTTGCGTCAAAAATTAGCTTATCACCTACGTTTACCGATATATCAGGGTCATTTGAATCTGTTAAACTTAAACCACTACTGTTAAAGATATAGTCTGAACTACCCGATGCGGTAACCGTAATTGTGTAATCTGTAGCAAATAAATTCGATGTTACAAAAGAAAGTATGAGTATAAACCAGATCGCTAAGCGCGAAAAATATAAAGTAATAGCAGGAAACAATTTCTTGAAAAATAATTTCAAACTAAGCAGTTTAGTGGTTTATAAAAATTCCTCTTTCTCTTTTCACGAAAAAAGGAGATTCAATATACTATATTTTTTCCAAAAAAAAATACTTTTTTTGATGTGAAATTTCTTTTATTCAATTAATAAAATAATTTTTGGAAATAACTTAAATTTGTATTATATGATACGATTTTTAATAAAAACATGCCTATCTCTCTGCATTCTAATATCTTGCGAAACTCCTGGCCCAGATGTGTCTGGTCTAGACTATGAAAAGTGGGAGTTAGACAAGTTCGGATGTAACGGTGACAGGATGCAAATGATTGGACTAATTAATTCCAATAAGGAGATGTTTCTAAGGTACAGACAGAACCAGATTATCGACATACTTGGGAAACCAGATAAACTCACTCTCTACGAGAGAGGTCAGACATTCTACTACTATTACATTAGGTACCACCAGAAATGCACAGATGTTCCATACAGAGCCGAGGAGGAGACGGTGAAGTTAGAGATCCGTTTCGACGCACTTAACCGCTCTAAGGAGCTCTACGTGTACAATTATTGAGAAAATATTTTGTAATTGCACACCGAAGTAGCTAGCTTACAAAAAAAAGAAAATATGAAATTTAGATCAGGAGTATTACACGGAGAAGAGGTTACAGAGCTTCTAAACTATGCCAATGAAAACAATTTTGCTCTGCCCGCAGTCAACGTCGTAAACACGAGCTCAGTGAATGCAGTTCTTCAGACTGCAAAGGAGATGAATTCTCCAGTAATCGTACAGTTTTCTAATGGTGGGGGTACTTTCTTTGCTGGAAAACACCTGGACAACACTAACCAGAAGGCGGCAGTAGTTGGCTCAGTATCGGGAGCTTACCATGTGCACATGATGGCGAAAGAGTACGGAGTGCCTGTGATACTACACACAGACCACTGCGCTAAGAAATTACTTCCGTGGATAGACGGACTTCTAGAAGAGGGAGAAGAGTTCTACAAGAAGGAGGGCCTCCCACTCTACAGCTCGCACATGCTAGACCTATCTGAGGAACCTATCGAAGAGAATTTAGATGTGTGCTGTACCTACTTCGAGAGGATGAACGAGATGGGGATGACCATAGAAATTGAACTCGGTGTCACTGGTGGTGAGGAAGACGGAGTAGACAATACTGACGTGGACGAATCTAAGCTATACACCAAGCCAGAAGAGGTCAACTACGCCTACGAAAGATTATCAAAAATAAGCCCTAATTTTATGATAGCGGCTGCTTTCGGAAATGTTCACGGAGTATACAAGCCAGGAAATGTGAAGCTTACACCTACAATACTGAAGAAGTCTCAGGAGTATGTTTCACTCATGCACAACACAGAATCAAATCCTATAAACTTCGTATTCCACGGAGGTTCTGGATCTTCAAGAAATGAGATAAGAGAGGCCATAGGATACGGTGCAGTGAAAATGAACCTTGACACTGACATGCAATGGGCATTCTGCAAGGGAGTAAACGACTACCACAGAGAGAACCAAGACTACCTCAATTCTCAGATAGGAAACCCGGAAGGTGACGAAATGCCAAATAAAAAATATTACGACCCAAGAAAATGGCTATTTGAAGGTGAAAAATCAATGATTGAAAGGTTAAGAAAGTCATTCTCAGACCTTAAAAATATCAACACAAATATCTAATCTTCAAGAATTTTTTTAAGTTGAGCAGGTGAGTAATTGACAGACTTAAGTGTCTTCCTGTCCCCTTCCCTGTACACTAGGTATTTACCCTCTTTTTCCTCGTAAAAGCTCTCAGTTCCTTTCTCTTCCTTGTAGTATCTGACTGTAGCCTCTGCCTCTTCCTTTGTCTCACAAGCCTTACTCATGTTAGACCTCTGTACTTCGTTAAATAAACGAACAAACTTATCGCTCATTCCGAACTCATGAACTGCTCCAGAAAGTACATACTGGATATCACACAAGGCATCAGCAACCTCAACTAAGTCATTGTTTGCTATAGCCTCCTGGAGTTCCTTAAGTTCTTCTGAGATGAGCTCTACTCTTAACTCACACCTCTTACCATCGGGTATAGTTGGTTCTTTTAGAATTGGGTGGTTAAATAATCTATGAAAATCAGCTGTCTGATTTAATGAATCTATCTTATCCATAATTAATATATTTTATGCTAAATTCTCGCCTGCGAGACCGTAGACAAGGATTACAAGGATTATAATTGGTATAACAAATTTCATTACTGGACCCCATATAGGAGTAACTTTGATCTTCTCAGAACCCATGTTAGTCTCTTCCATAAATTTATCAAATCCCCAGACATGAGCTACATAAACTGATATGAGAAGGCCACCGAGTGGGAGTAGTATTTTTGCAGACAAGAAGTCAAAGAATCCAAATATACTCATTCCAAGTATCTGGTATTCACTCCACGTACTGAATCCAAGTACATTTGGCACACACAGAATGAATGTCATAGAGACACAAATAATAACAGACTTTATCCTGGATATATTAAATGAATCCATAGCCGTTGATATCACAGCCTCCAAAAGTCCAATTATTGAAGTAAATGCTGCTATAAAGACTAAGAAGAAGAATAAGCCTCCTAAAAGCATCCCAAAAGGTATTTCTTTAAATAATGAGGCCATAGTCACAAATAATAATCCTGGACCAGAATTTGGCTCTATTCCGAAAGCAAATAAAGCAGGGAAAATTACTAAACCAGCTAAAATTGCTATCGCAGTATCAAAAAATACAACTATTCCAACACTTCCGGGTATGTCACTATCTTTTCTGTCTAGGTAACTTCCAAATACGAATCCTGCTGTTAATGCTATACCTACAGAGAAGAAAATCTGACCAAGAGCAGCTAGAATGACACTAAAGGTTATTTTAGAGAAGTCGGGCGTAAGGTACCACCACAAGCCCTCAGAAGATCCTTCGAAGGTGTTTGACCCAAATGCAAGAAGTACAAACATTACAAGAAGTAGCGGCATGAATATCTTAGATACTAATTCAACACCACCTTGGAGCCCTCTAGCGGCTACAAAAGCCATGATACCAGAGATAATAGCACAATATGTGATAAGGGTAGTAGGGTCTCTCTGGAGGTCATTAAAGTGTGTAGTAATAGTATCTGAATTATAAATAAATGCTTCTCCTGTTATGTATTCTTTAAGATAAACAGTCACCCATGACATTATCATTAAATAAAAACCAAGTATTATAATAGTTGTAATTAGTTCTACCCAGGCTATAATATTCCAAAAAGAGGAGGGAGAAGATAATTTTTTCATTCCAGCCAATGGTGTGAGCTGGGCCTTTCTTCCTAGACTAATCTCAGCCGTGAGTAAAGGAATACCAATAATAGCAGTCAATATCAAATAAACAAGGATAAACGCACCTCCACCACTCTCGCCTACAATGTAAGGAAACCTCCATATATTACCCATCCCTATAGCAAAACCAGCAGTTGCCATTATAAAACCAAATCTGCTTCCCCAATTTTCTCTAACCATATCAATTTTTTTGAGTTTGAATATAAATATTATTTCTTCATTCTCTCACTAGTCTCTTGTTAAATATTTTTAGTCTTTGACAGAATTGAATCGATTGCAGCTAAAATTTCAATGAAAATTAAAATTGAAAATTATACTAAACTAATTATTTATTCTTTATTATATAACTTATTGATTTACAGTATTATATAGTCATTTTTTTAGTTTAATCTAAAAGACAAAAAATAGGAAAAAATGTTAGAAAATTCAAGAAATTAAATCTTCTTAAGTATATTGACAAAAAAATCCAATCATGAAAATAAAAATACTCATACCCTACTTCATATGTTTTTTAATTTTTTCACCAATAACCAGTCCGGCTCAAAATTTTTCACCCGAAGAATTATACGAGTCTTTGGAATGGCAATTTGTGGGACCTTACAGAGGAGGAAGATCAACTACCGTGGCCGGAGTGAATTCAAAACCTTATACATTTTATATGGGAACAACAGGAGGTGGTGTCTGGAAGACTACTGACGCTGGAAATACATGGAAAAACATCTCCGACGGGCAGATAACAGTGGGGTCAATTGGAGCAGTTGCAGTTGCTCCATCAGATTATAATGTAGTATACGTTGGCACAGGATCAGCAGACCCAAGAGGTAATATATCATCAGGTAATGGAATGTACAAGTCTGTTGACATGGGAGAAACCTGGAAGCACATTGGTCTACCACATGCCGGACTAATTGGAAAAGTAACCATACACCCTAAAAACGCTGATATAGTATACGTAGCAGTACTTGGTAATATTTTTGGACACAATAAAGAAAGAGGAATTTACAAGACAATTAACGGAGGAAAGACCTGGAACAAAATGCTCTATATAAGCGATAAAACTGGGGCTAGAGATGTAGAAATAAATCCAGATAATGACCAAGAACTCTTAGCATCTTTCTGGACAGTTCAAAGAAAACCTTGGACACTAGTTGACGGAAGTGATGAAGGAGGTGTGTTTATGTCTAAAGATGGTGGTGAAAACTGGAAAAAACTTTCAGAAGGACTCCCTAAAGGATTATTAGGCAAAATTGAAGTAGAGTATTCACCATCTAATTCTAACCGCTTATGGGCCATGATTCAAGCTGAAAAAGAAGATGAAGGTGGACTTTATCGCTCTGAAGACGGCGGAAAATCTTGGAGCAGAATAAATAGAGATCATAAGCTTAGACAAAGAGGATGGTACTACTCACACATAACAGCTGACCCAAAAAACGAAAATATTATTTATGCTTCCAACACAGGTTTCTACAAATCTATTGACGGAGGAAAAACTTTTGATAAGAGAATAAGAACTCCCCACGGAGATAACCACGGAGTCTGGATAAATCCTGATAATACAGATATAATGATAAATTGTAATGATGGCGGTGGAAATGTTACACTAAACGGCGGAGATACATGGTCAAATCAATATAACCAACCTACTTCAGAGTTCTATAGACTTACCGTAGACAATCAATTTCCTTTCAGATTGTATGCAGGCCAACAAGATAATTCTACGATTTCTGTCCCTAGTAGAGGAATTCCTTCCCTAACACCATTCGAAAATTGGTTTAATGCTGGAGGTACTGAGTGCTCAGACATTGCCGTGCACCCTACAAACCCAAATATCATTTACTCTACAGGGTACAGTGGAGAATTTACCTATAAAAACCTTGAGACTGGTGAAGAGTATCAGAGAACACCATATGTTCACCTAACTGAAGGAACAAGACAAGATGATTTACTATATAGATTTCAGTGGAACTACCCTGTATTTGTATCTAAATATAATCCTGAAAATGTGTACGTTGGATCAAATGTGGTTCATTTAACTTCTGATAGAGCTAAGAACTGGGATATAATTAGTCCAGATTTGACAAGAAAACTTCTAGAAAAAGACCCAGAAAAAGCTGATATCCCTGGTGGACCAATACAAAATGATGCAACAGGAGTTGAGGTATACTCCTCAATCTTTGCCCTTGAAGAGTCACCTCATAATGAAGGTGAAATATGGACAGGGTCCGATGACGGAATGATTCACATAACTAGAAATGGAGGCAAGACATGGGAAGATATAACACCTAGTAAAATAATTCCCTTTCAAGGAACCATAAATAAAATCGAATTATCTTCTCACAGACCAGGCAGAGCATTAGTAGCAGTTTATAATTACAGAAACAATGATTTTAGACCATATATAATAATGACCAACGATTATGGAGAATCATGGGAACTAATATCTGAAGATAATGGGATACCATCAAACCACTTTGTTAGAGCAATAGCAGAAGACCCTTCTAAGTTTGGTCTGTTATATGCAGGAACAGAGTTTGGAGCTTATGTCTCATTTAATAATGGTAAAAAATGGAACTCTCTCCAATTAAATCTCCCTCATGTGCCTATCACAGACATGGAGGTTACACAAAATGATTTAGCTATATCAACACAAGGAAGAGGATTCTGGATTCTTGATAAAATTAATGTGTTACAAGAAGTAGGTCTTGTAATGGAAAATAAAAAACCACACATCTTTACTCCAGAGGACGCTTTAAGGACTAATCTTGGAGGTGGATGGAGATCTAGTGGGCTCAGTTTTGAAAATGATATATCATTCTACTTACCTAATGATGTTTCACTAAATAACATTGAGATGAGCATTAAAGATAGTAATGACAAGGTAGTTATAGATTTAAAAAATGACACACAATACCTTTATGATGTAGATTATGATTCTGCAAATATTTATTCTGGCGTTCACACAGTATACTGGGATCTTGAATACAGTGCCCCGAAAATTCAAAAGGATTTCGTTTCAATGTATTACAGTGCAAGAGGAGGTTATGGTCCAGAGGCAGTTCCAGGTAATTATAGTATTGAAATGAAAGTAAATGACGAATTATATACTAAGCCTTTCATTGTAAAAGTTGACCCAAGGTGGAATGTACCCCAAAATGAATTAGTCAAACAATTTGAGATTGCAAATGAAGTGATTAATATGATTGAAGAATCTCAAGAAAAACTCAAGGAAATGAGGAATATCAGTGGTCAAATTAGAAATTATATTAAACTCACAGACGGTAAAGATTACCATAGTCAAGTAAAGCAAAATGGAGAGGAAATATTAAAAAAGATAAAATCTATAGAAGAAAACCTTTATCAAGAAAAGATAGAGACATCTCAAGATGAAATTAATTATGCAAGAAAATGGACAAATCACATAACTCATTTATACGATAGAATCACCACAGACAACCAAGAGCCCAATGATGGCATGATCAATAGGGTTGAAGAGTTAAGATTAGACTATGCAAGATATATAAAGCCT
>SHBV01000103.1 GCA_004211885.1 Verrucomicrobiaceae bacterium | reverse complement strand
TCTAACAATAAGCATGTCACTACTTATTTTAGGAAGCAGTTCTATTTGAGGGATCCTGACTCAGTAAACTCAATGGTCATTGGACTCGTGCGTAATGATGCGTGCGCTGTTTTTCTGAACGGTAAGGAGGTATATCGTGACAGTAATCTTAATGACAATGCTGCATACAATACTCTTGCCTCGACAGACCTTTTTGAGGAGGATTATCAAATCAGTGTGGCTGTGCCTATTTCTTTAATTAGGGATGGTGTCAATGTGCTGGCCGTGGAAGTTCACAAGAGCTCAAGATCGAGTTCTAAATTTAGTTTTGATTCAAATACGACAGCGATAATTCCTCCATTTACTCGAGTCTTTGCTAGTGGTGAAACTTGGAACTATCTGGACAATGGCTCTGATCTAGGGAGCGACTGGGACTCTTTGGATTATGATGATTCTTCATGGAAGAGTGCTCAATCTCCGCTCGGGTACGGTGAGGATGAGATTGTAGGGAATGTTGGTTTCGGGGACGACTCAAATAATAAGCATGCGACAACCTATTTTAGAAAATCCTTTCAGTTCCTTGGCGCTTCGGAGATCGTTTCTTCCAAAATAAGAATACGCAAAGATGATGGCATTGCTGTTTATCTAAATGGAACGGAAATTGTCAGAGATAACCTAAGTGCAAATGCAGGTGCTGCGACTTTTGCTGAGTCGACAATCAGTGATGACGATGAGAAGGCAGTGAATGAATATGTGATTGATTCTAGCCTTCTGGTCGATGGGCTCAATGTCATATCGGCAGAGGTTCATCAGGCCAATGCGAGCAGTAGTGACCTTTTCTTTGACGCTGAGCTTTTCGTTAGCATTGGAAAGATTAGAGAATTCGTAAGTCTTGACCTGGCCGATGCTGTTGCTGATAAAGATACAGATGAAGATGGATGGTTTGATGAGACTGAGGTCTTTTTTAGTAGTTCACCAACTGACCCTGATAGTGTTCCCCGGTTCCAGTTAAAGTCTAGTGTGTTGGATGATGGTCAGGTACAATACATGTTTCCTGCAGAAAAAGGTTCGGGATATGTAATTCAGACATCCAATGATCTTCAAACATGGATGACTCTAAAGAAGTTGATCGTTGGCCGTGGCAACATTGCAACGGAAAGATTCTCAGCTTCTGGTGAGAGTCACTTCTATCGAATAAGGAAGCAGTGATTTACAGTTTTTAGGCTAGCTTAGTTCGTACTGATTCGAGTAATTTCTTTGTCGCTTTGATTCCATCAAATTCACCCATTTTGCTGCCCTCGTATTCGACGCCCACGTAACCATGGTAACCGGCATCAATGACAATCTTCATCATTTTATGATAGTCTGTATGAATTTCATTCCCTTTATCATCAAAATCATGTGACTTTGCACTGACTGCTTTGGCGAATGGCATGAGTTCTTTGACTCCCTTGTATCGGTCATAGGTCTTGCCTCCACCGATTCTGAAATTACCAAAGTCAGGCAACGTACCACAGTTCTTTTTGTTGACTGTTTTCATTACGCCGGCCAGCCAGGCTCCGTTAGAGGATAGTCCTCCATGATTTTCGACTAACACATTGAGCCCGTGAGTAGCTGCAAATTCGCTTAGGCTGCCGAGTCCGTCAGCAGCGAGCTTTTGTTGTTCCTCATAGGAGCCTCCTGAAGACGCATTGACTCGGATCGAGTGGCATCCTAGGTGCTTCGCTGCTTCTACCCAGCGCTTGTGGTTATTCACTGATGTTGCTCTTTTTGTTTTGTCAGGATCTCCTAATTTTCCTTCACCGTCACACATGATGAGAAGACTCTTCACTCCCTCACTATCACATATTTTTTTGAGTTCATTTAAATATTTTTTGTCGCTTGCTTTGTCCTTAAAGAATTGATTTACATATTCGACGGCGCTGATGCCAAATTCTTTTTTTGAGATTACAGGAAAATCAAGGTTCGTCATTTTTTTGCCAAAGAGAGCCTTATGCAGTGACCACTCGGCAATGGATATGTCGTAGAGTTTCTTCTTTTTATGATGATCTGCTATTAGTGGTAATGGTGAGGCTGCTAGAACTGCGGAGCTTACCTTAATGAATTTTCGACGAGATGTGGTTTGGTTCGGAGTCATTGTATGATTCGGGGCTAGGTGAAATTTTCAGTCTTTGTAATTTATGAAGCAATAAGCAATATTGCGAATTCATGCAATAGAACAATGGTAGTTTTTACTGGCATAACGATTTGACCTGCTCAACACATTCGGCAAATTAGTATTTATCATGACATCAATCACGAAACTTTCTATTTTAACGGGCTCACTATTAACCGTGCTGGGTGTTGTTCTCTATTTTTCTACTGGGCAAGAAAGCGTAACGGCCCTGATTCCTTCTTTTTTAGGAATTCCTATTCTTATCTGTGGTGTATTAGCTAAGGATGAAAACAAGAGAAAGCTAGTAGCTCATATCGCATTGGTACTTGCTTTTCTAGGAGCCCTTGCTGGTTATGGGAGAGGTTTACCTAAGCTATTTGGTGGTGATTCTGGACCTGCAGTTATTGGCATGATTGTCATGTCAGTCATTTGCACGGTCTATGTGATTGCGTGCGTCAGGTCATTCATTGCCGCTAGGAAAAATTAGGGTAATTCATCCTTCGAGAGTAATCTTTCAAGGCATACCCTTGACCATTCGAGCATAGTCTCTGCGTTCTCATTGGCAGGCTCTATATCAAGGATTTGCTTATAATATGTTTGAGCGGCTTCAAATGATTCTTTAGCTTCAGGAATGTCATCGTCTTCTCCTGTGTTTGCTAAGTGCCAACCAAGAACGCCGTAGTCTCTAGCAAGTATCTCACGGTAATGATTTTTCTTTTTATTGTTATTTTCAACATCCAGATCCTTATCGAGTAAGTTTTTGATATGATGAACGGTCTCACGTGAAAGTTCCGCTGATTTTCCTAAGTACCCATCCTTCTTGTATAGAGCAGCTAATTGGCGGCACAGTCTTGCCATTTCGTTCTGATAAGCAAAATTACTTGGTTCATTCTTAATCAAGTCTTTCAGAATAGTAAGAGCTGCATTTGATTGGGTCCTTGCAGCGCTAGATTCTCCTTCATTTTCGATGGACCTAGAAAATGCATGGTGTCTTCTTGCCATTTCGAATCGGTACCTATTATTTGGAGACCTTTCAATTAGCGCTGTGAGAATTTCGATAGCATCATCGTTGATGATACCAGCTTCAGAGTTTGCAGTAACAAATGCGATGTCTGCCTCTTCTCCCAAGGCTCGAGCCAGTTGGAATTGATAATTTAACTTTTCGGGGAAAGCGGTAAAGAGCTTGGTGTATTCAGCTATAGAATTTTGATATGATTCATTGGCGCTATTCAAATCACCTTTTTCATTAAGAACTTGTCCTAGTTCAAAATGAGCAGAGGCTAATATGGATTGATCTTTTTCAACTGGCAGTGCATCTGCTGTGGTGGCGGTGATGATTTGAATTGTCTGTTCTATGTATTGTTTGGAAGCTTCAATTTGTTGAGAATTTCGCAATCTCTTGGCTAGTATTAATGCGCTTTCTGCAGCGGCGCGTGCGTTCCCTGGAACGTTTGGGGCCTGGCTTAAGAGTTCCTTATAAAGGAGCAGGGACTTTGTGGCGGCTTGCGTAGCAGCGCTGTGCATTTGTGATCCTGCCTTTGAAGTGGAGAGATTTTTGTATAATCTTGCACTGCGTTCGATTAATTCGCCGCTGTCTCCTCCACCAATTTCGTCATCCGAAATTAATTCTGTGGCTCTTGTTAGTTTTTGGCTTGCAGAGGTGAAGTCTCCTAAGAGGATATGAAGTTCACTTGCATTACTTAGCGCAGAGATTACTGAATCGCGTAAGGCAGGATCGTCCTCATTACGACTGATGAATTTATCATAATATGTGAGTATTGACCCGATCGTCCCTTCGGGAAAGCTGTAAAGTGGATTGCCTTCATCATCTAAAGTTGCAAGCATTCTGCAAAGCTCATTCAATGCAGATTGAGATTGTTGGAAGTCATGAATGAGATTGGCGATCTGTTCCTCTTTGATGGTCTGGTCTGGGACAGTTTCGTCCGGGTCGGGAGTATCTTTGGTATCAATTGGATCCACTTCCGGGGTATTATCTATTGCATCAACTTTAGTTATTTTTACTAGTTGAGGCGGATCGTCTTGAGTTGGAATTTCTTTAGGTCCTTGATAATTTAATGTGATTAGAACTGCAGCGGCAGCGGATGCTGCAGCAGAAAGAACGATAGTGGTGGCATTTGCCCACTTGGACTTTCTCTTATGCCTGAAATTATTTTCCCTTTTCTCTTCTGCATATGAGCCAAGATTGTCATTTTGTTCACAGTTCCTCAGTTCTGTAAGAACCTCGAGCATGTCGTTGTGTCGGTGCTCCTCTTTGAGACTCAGGCATGTTTCTATGATTGAACGGTACGTCCGCTCTGTTTGTGTTTTGGCCTCGTTTGGCCAAGTTATATTTTCTTGGGCACTGATGGCACGTGCGACTCGGTTCGTGGAAATTTCACTATGAAGATTGAGTTGCGTTTCCCTTTTTTTTCTGTATTTAACAATTTCTTCATGGAGACGACAGAATCTTCCTGTCATTAATTGGTAAATGGTCGCGCCATAGGCATAGACGTCCCATTTCTCTCCTCGTCCTTCAAAGAATTGATTGCCGTGCTGCAGTTGTTCTGGAGCGCAATAGAAAAGGGAATCGCTGGTTTCTAGTTGTTCAGTTCCGCCAAGCATTCCCTGTGCGAAGTCAGAGACTTTTGGTTGGGGGTTAATGCCTCCTTCAAAAAGGACATTAGTTGGTTTAAGGTTGCAGTGAATGATGTGGTTTTCGTGTAAGTGGGCCATCGCTTCTGCAATCTGAATCGCAATTTTCCATCCATCATCTGAGGAGACTTTTCCACACAAAGTTTCTAAGTTTCGTGATCTTGTTTTTTGAGTCCCGTCAGCAAGTGTCGTCCTTTCTGCATATAGCTCCATCGTGATGTATGCCTGAGGGCTTGCCAGGTCAAAGTCATGAATCTTAGCGATTCCAGGATGAGGGGAGTTCTTGTAAATCTTTACAAGAGAATCTGAGAGTACTTGTCTGTTAACGGCGATTCCTCTAAGAGACTTAATCGCAAATTTGGATTTTCCTTGTGACTTGGCAGTCCATACAGATCCTGTGGAGCCTTCTCCAATCAGTTCATCTATGAAATAGCCTGGTATTTTTGGGCGACTCACTATTTATGCGTACTTTAAAATTCAGTGAAGATAGTGCGCTCCATTGTGTTCTCAACATCTGTGCATCTTCCCAAGCATTAAGATTTATTAAGAATTTATGAAAAGTTCTACTTATATGGAATTTTCATG
Source organism: Verrucomicrobiaceae bacterium (assembly GCA_004211885.1). Lineage (GTDB taxonomy): Bacteria > Verrucomicrobiota > Verrucomicrobiia > Verrucomicrobiales > DEV007 > EC70. The sequence goes on along the minus strand of SHBV01000103.1, from coordinate 3,128 downwards.
GTGAGCACTAAATCTTTATGGAAATGACAATAATTATAGGTTTGTTTTATATGATTTTGGTTTAAAACATGAGAATTCAGACATTATAAAATTAAATCATTAAAAAGAATGGCTCAAACATTAAAAGGACATGTGGCCCTTGTCACTGGAAGTACAACAGGATTGGGGCTTGGAATCGCTAAAGTACTTGGTGCAGGAGGCGCTAAGGTTGTGATGAATTATTATAACGATGAAGAGCGGGCCGAACGTGCTTTCTCTGAATTTCAAAGTGCTGGGGGAGAAGGGATTCTTTTAAAGGCCAATGCTATCGATGAAGGGGCGATAGCTGATTTGGTGGAACGGGCCCAATCAGAGTTAGGTGCGATTGATATTCTAGTCCCAAACGCTACTCCGGACCAGCCCTTGAAAACTATCGAAGAATATGATTGGGATTTTTATCAGCAGATGCTCAATTTTTTCATTAAGAGTCCGTACCTTTTAACGCGGGCTGTGTTGCCGCAAATGAAAGAAAGTAGTTGGGGTAGAATTATAAATATTTCGAGTGAAGTGTATCAACTCTCAGTGAGTCCATTCAGTGCTTATGTTTCAGCTAAGGGTGGGCAAATTGGATGGACCCGTAGTATGTCTCGAGAATTAGCCCCTCACGGCATTACAGTTAACACGGTCAATCCTGGGTGGATTCCTACCGAGCGTCATGAAAATGACCCGCAGGAAGAGAAGGATGCCTATCTGAGCCAGATACCTGCTGGACGTTGGGGGACTCCTTCAGACGTGGGCGAGGCAGTAGCTTATTTTGCTTCTGAGGAGGCAGGCTTTATAACGGGTCAGACGCTCTGCGTGAATGGAGGCAATTCTCCATGGTAAATAATTTTTTAGGCTGCTTTATTTTTTTTGGTGAATAAGCGTTTGATGCTTGATATTCCGTGTTGATCCAATAGGACTCCAACAAAAATGACTCCACCGGTGATAGCGTCACTGAGTGGGGTAGGGTAGCCAAAGAGATTAACCATATTTCTGAGTACAATTAGTATTGCCGTGCCAATGAGAATTCCGATAATGGACCCTTCCCCGCCTTTCAGGCTGCATCCGCCCAGAACAGCAGCAGCTATTGCATAGAGTTCGAAGAAAGCGCCGTGCGTAGCGGGTTGGACTGATCCTGTATATATGCAGAATGGTATAGACGCAAATGCAGTGCAAAAGCCCGCAATGACATAAGCAAAGGCAATGACAATGCTGGTATTAATGCCAGAATATTTTGTAGCTAACTCGTTCCTACCAGCGGCAAATATATAGCGTCCGAAAATGGACCTATGCAGTATGATTCCGAAGACAAGTGCAAAGCCAATGAGGTAAACAAATGACATGGGAATGCTGTGAAGGATTCCGGACCCATTGCCGTTAGTCAGGACGTCACCTAAGCTCCCTTCGCCAAGGTACCTGACAAAGTTAAGATTTTGTTCAGAGTCACTGAGGTTAATGGAAGTGTCATCAGCTGAGAATCGAGCCAGGCCTCTGTATGATAAGAGTCCACAAAGTGTAACGATGAATGCTTGAAGTTTGAGCTTTCCTACCAAGAGTCCCTGCATCAATCCGACCAAAGTTCCCATGGCGAGGGTGAATATTATGGCCATTGGCCATGATATTTCAGGTATTATTTTGGCAAGAAAGGAATCTGGTCTCGTCTCTGGAGGTGTCACAAAGTAAAGGAAAACGACACCGAGTAGCGCCATTAGGGATCCTACTGAAAGATCGATTCCTGCTGTGATGATTACGATCCCTACGCCAATGCTAAAAATGCCGTAGATTCCTATTTCTCTACTAATATTTTTTAGATTGTCTGGGGTAAGGAACTTGCTCTCAAATAGTCCCATTACACCGCTTTCTCTGGTGCCTAATGAGGTGATGACAATGAGAACTACGAGAAGTCCTAGCATGCCTAGTTCTCTCCGGTTTTTTCTAACTAAGCCTAATTTTGGATTTGCCATTAGTTGAATGTTATTCTGTTGCTATTCGTTCTTGCCGCCAACGGCGAGGTGCATGATCGCTTCTTCTGAGAAATTCTCGCGTTTAATTTCGCCGGTAATGTTTCCCTCATGCATCACTGTGATTCTGTCGCTGATACCGAGGACTTCTTCCATGTCGCTGGATATCATCCAGACTGCTACTCCTTGATTAGCCAAGTTGCGCATTAGCTTGTAAATTTCAGCTTTGGCACCGACGTCGATTCCTCTAGTAGGCTCATCAAATATGATGGCTTTTGGTTCCATAGATAGCCACTTTCCAAGGACTACCTTTTGTTGATTGCCTCCACTCAGATTAATGACTGGGGTTCGAGTCGAAGGGGTCTTAATGTTTAAGCTCTCTACTTGGGTCTTTGCTACAGTGTCTTCTGCATTATTATCAATTAGACCAAGTTTGTTAGAGTATTTTTGTAGCGAGGCTAGAGAAACGTTTTTACTTATGTCAAATTCTGTCACTAGGCCTGTCCTCTTACGGTCCTCAGGGGCAAGGTAAATTCCTGCATTGATTGAAGCTCGAGAGGACCCTTTTCTGACCAATTGACCGTTTATCTTTACTTCACCTTGTAGCCTGGGATCTACGCCAAATATGGCTTGTGCGAGTTCGGACCGGCCAGCGCCGACTAGTCCTGCCATTCCTAATATTTCGCCCGCAGCGACGCGGAAACTTACTTTGCAGTCGGGGTAAGTGGAGGTCCTTAAATTTGAGATTTCTAAGCCCTTGTCCTCAGTTGTTATTTGTGAATGTTCATGGGTATTTCTTTCTAGAGCCCTTCCGACCATGAGGCTGACCATTGAATCGTGATTGATTTCATCTCTTGAAAGTTCTCCAGCATTGGCTCCATCACGGAGGGCAACTACTCGATCCGCGCACTGGCGCACTTCGCCTAATCGGTGCGAAATGTATATTATTGCGATTCCTTTTTCGCGGAGTTCGGCAATGACGGCTAATAACTTATCAGTTTCGGAAATAGTGAGGCTGGACGTTGGTTCGTCCATGATGATGATCTTAGCATTTTTGGACAGAGCTTTGGCTATCTCAACCATTTGTTGCTGGCCGATGGAAAGTTCGGAGACAGGGGTCTCGGGAGAAATTTCGAGGCCAAGCAT
>SHBV01000102.1 GCA_004211885.1 Verrucomicrobiaceae bacterium | reverse complement strand
TCGCCGAACATGCTCTCGGGACCAGCGACAATGTACCTAACGCACCATTCATGATCAGTTTTGACAGTGAAGGAAAAACAATCATATCCCATACACGAAACCGTAACGCTGAGGACATTCTATTTAGCATTCAATTATCAAGTAATCTGAAAGAATGGCAGGACGCCGGGCAAGAATACACCAAGACCTCAGAAACGCCCATGAATGACGAAATGGACCAGGTCATCTGGCGTTCTTCCTCATCCAATAAAAGGGTACAGTTCTTACGATTGGAAATCAGTCGCTAGGTCATCATGCCGTCTCATCAAGCGTCCAACCATCACGGTACGGCCGCTTGACCCACTCATTTGCTGGCCCGTGATTTGTGATCCTCATTGCTTCACCGTCCCATAATAATTTTTTGCCCGGAAACCGCTTAGCTACATTTCCGAGAAGAGTAATTTCAGTGAGGTGCCCCCCATAACCGAAATGGGCTCCTGCCGCGTCATACTTTCCAGCCTTGCAGGCTCTGATCCAGTCCTGTTCATGGCCACCCTGAACGCGTGGCAAAGTTTTCTTAGGACGCTTGTAAGCCTTCATGGCAGTCTCAGGAACGAGCCGCGGACTGCCACCATAAACATCATTCATGAGAATTCCCTTACTACCCTTGTACATTACACCGCCCTCACGAGGATATTTTCTCCCCGCTTCGAGTTCTTTCGGTCTCGGAGGCTCCTGCCCTTCCCTCCAGGTCAGCTTGAGTGGAGGGAACCCATCACGTGCAGGGAACCGGTACTCAATCACGGCACTCTCTGGATGAACTTCGGCATTTCCTCCTTTGACATGAATACACTCAATGCTTTGAGGATGGCCAAGCTTGAGGGAGGAGACAATCGCATCAATCGTGTGCACACCACGGTCACCCATCATTCCACACCCAAAGTCCCAGAAACAACGCCACACTCTCGGATGATAGCACGAATGATATGGCCGCATCGGAGCAGGACCGATCCACTTCTCCCAGTCCATTCCGGCCGGTGTCTTTTCGACCTTAGCCGGACGGTCACTGCAGGGTGAACTCCATGAAGCATGGCCATGAGGGGCATATGATAGGCTGCACCAGGCCTCAACTTCAGCGATCTCACCGATGGCTCCGTCCCAAATCCATTCACTGACCAGCATCCTGCCCTCACCGGAGTGTCCCTGAATACCGAGCTGTGTTGAGACTCCGGTCTGCTTTGCAATCCTTGCGAGAACTCTCGACTCATGAGCATCATGCGTGAGGGGCTTCTGACAGTAAACATGCTTTCCCTTATGCATGGAGGCAGAGGAGATGACCGCATGAGTGTGGTCCGGAGTGGCAATCACGACCGCATCAAAATCCACATCACTGGTCAAAAGTTCACGATAATCATGAAATCTCTTAGCGTCCGGATACTGCATGAACACTTTCCTAGCATAGTTGTGATCCACATCACAGAGCGCAGCAATGTGTTCAGTCCTGGCGCACATAGCGAGGTTATGAGAACCCATTCCGCCAAAACCAATTCCAGCGATGTTCAATTTTTCACTGGGTGCCGTATGATTCGGCCCTCCAAGGACATGACGAGGAACGATCTGGACACTAGCAGCTGCCGCTGCCGCAGTAAGAAAGTGACGACGCGTAGACATTTTTTTCATGATAAAAAGTCAAGACCCTACACGCTCAATTGCCAAGAAAATTAAATAAGGATTTCAACTTCATTGCTCCGTATCCACTCAGATGATCATCATCATAATAGATCCATCCTCCTTCATCCTTGATATGATAGGAACCATCAGATCCCTTCAAGAGCGGCAAAGGTTCAATGAGCCGAACATCGGATACTTTTTCTACCCGGGAAAATATTTGATTCTGTCGAGCGAATCGCTCTTCTAGTTCCTCAACAGACAATGTCAATTCTTTGTATTCCCAGGAAAGTTGTTTCAATTGAAAATAAAAAGGGAAACTGCTCGGGGTCTGCCAATGATCCGTCCACTGTGGCACTTGCCTGACGAGACTGACCGAATATCCCAAGGCCTTAATTTGATCAATGGTATTGATGAGTTCAGTTTCGAACGAATTCTCATTCTCATAAGACTGATTAAAGGCAAGCCACCACCTGCCTATTAAAATCACGTGCCTGATTGATTGTTTCTGATCCTTACTGGCCAAATATTTCAGGACCGATTCATTATAGGAAATCTGTGATCCTTTCGAAGTCACCCAGTTCAATACGGGTAAGGTTGAGGTCTTGACGGCGGATTCTCCGGTAACTGATAATTCTTTTGCAGCCGCGTCAATGGCTCTGGTAAGGGCCATACCATGGCTATCTCCCCACAAAAAGAAAACCGGGTCCTTCCCTTCAATCCCTAAAGAGGATTTGTTTTCAGGAAATTTTTTTGAAGCTCTCGGATAATCAAAGAAAGTATCCTCACTCAGTCCCCTGTCAGTATGATCTAGTAAAGCTCCTGTGTATCTTCCGGTAATTCCTTCCTTGGAAATCAGCACGGAGGAAAAAATTAGAAGCAAAGAAAAAGCTACTGAGGAAAAAATTAAAACCGAACGCCTCGATCCGAACATGCTCCTTGACCGGATCGGTTGCTCAACGAATCTCCAGGAAATCCAGGAAAGTAATAATGCACTTAATAGGATAGAAACTTTGACTGGGACCGAGTCTTTCCAAATAACCAAATACTCATTGAATGCCAATAAAGGCCAGTGCCATAGATAGAGCGAATAAGAAAGAAGACCGATCCAGACGACCGGTTTCATCGAGAGGACCCGCTGAACATGAAGTGAATTCGTCTTATGCGCTTCCCCCATCCCTGCCCAGATAAGGATTGCCGTCCCCACGACAGGAGGGACCGCGGCCATTCCAGGAAATATAGTGGCACGATCATAAATGAAGAAAGGGACCAAAACGCAGACCATTCCCACCCATTGCATCATGGTCCGGATACGAACTGATCGGATCGGAACCGCTAACGCAACTAGCGAGCCAGTTCCAAGTTCCCACGCACGAGTAGGCAGTAGATAAAATGTTGCTGATCCATGATCTGCCATTCCATAAATTGATAAGCCGCAACTGAGTAAAACGAACGAACAAATGATCCAAAAGATTGATCTCGACTTCCCGGCACGGAACAAAACCAGCAGGACAAAGGGCACGATCAGATAGAACTGCTCCTCAAGAGAAAGTGACCAAGTATGCAAGAGAGGCATCTCTTCGGCAGCGCCCCCGAAATAAGAGTTGGTATTTTTCCAGAAAAACAAATTTGATGAGATTACCGAAAGCCATAGTACCGAACTCCCCAACATCTTATATTCTGCTGGCAAAAGAAAAACATAGCCTAACAGCACGGTGGCAAGAGTGACCACAAAGAGAGCAGGCACAATCCTTCTGACCCTACGTTCCCAAAAACCAAGGACAGAAAAGCTCTTGTCCCGGAGCTCTTTTAAAATCAGTCCAGTGATCAGGAATCCTGAAATGACAAAGAACACATCGACACCGACATAGCCTCCACTGACCCCAAGGTCAGCATGAAAGAGCAGAACCCCGATCACCGCAATCGCGCGAAGACCATCAATGTCGGGACGATAAGGCATTAGTACTTCAGTAAGAATAAAGGCGTTCGGATCCCCTTGCCATTAGGACAAAGAGCAGCACCACAAAATGATATGCTGAACCGTTATGAGTTAGTACTTTAATGTTTCAACATATAAGAATGCTACTGCTAATGCTGCCACCAGTCCTTGTCACGGGCAGTCATGGGCATTCATCCAAGGACCGTTATTTTTCTTCTCCGTGATCACATATGCAGGCGTATTCCTTGTAATCGCATGTCGGACAATCGTGCAGATTACATTGGAATTTTGCCCCTACTTCATCACTGTCAGCCGTTGATTTTATCATTACGACTACAGGAAAATCATCTCCGGATGGCAATTCTTTATCAGATAGCAGAACATTCTCAGTCACTGCAAAAGAGAGCTCTGTCGGATCGGACCGGTCCCCAGCAAAAACAGTAATTACCTGATCTTTAGCGGCGACGGGCTTCAATTCTTCATCCACAAATGTAATTTTCACTTTCCGGTCCTCCGTAACAAAAAACTCCGCATGAGGTTCAAACTCTGTTAATACACGACCGCCATTCGGACCAACTATATTTTTATGGTCATGCCCGTGTCCGTCATGGTCATCATGTCCGTGTTCAGCATGTTCATCATGCCCGTGTTCATCATGTTCGTGTCCATCATGTTCGTGCTTCTCATTACCGCATGATGAAAAAAGATACGCGACAACAAGTACAAGGCTCATCTGATATATTGATTTCGTTTTCATTAGTTTGTTTATATTTAAGTTATGGTTTAATTGGAAACTTTTTTTAATCGGAAGCTGCAGACTTTAAAGTCAATGATCGTTCAGCTGCTCGTCGCCCAAAAGCATAGAATATAGCCGGAGTCACTCCCAGACCGAGAAGAGTAGAGGTAACTAACCCGCCAACGATCACCACGGCAACGGGGTGCAGGATTTCTTTTCCCGGAGCATCAGCAGCAAGGATGAGCGGTATCAAAGCAATGCCTGTTGCAAGTGCTGTCATGAGGACTGGCACTTGCCGCTCCAGCGTGCCTCTCTCTACCATTTCTCTTGTGAATCGTTCTCCTTCGAAGCGCATCAAATGAAGGTAATGTGAAATGAGAAGTATACTGTTCCGAGAAGCGATGCCAGCAACAGCAATGAATCCTACCATCGTTGCGATACTGATGTTGTCGACTCTGATCCAGGTGAAGGCGATCCCACCGATGAAGGCCAGCACAATATCAAAGATCACCTGCACAGGGAAAAATACGGTCTTAAAGAAACCGCAGAGAAGAAAAACCATAATGATGAACACGCCCGCACTCAGAAAAGCAATTCTCTTTGTAGCTTCCTGCTGAGCTTTATATTCTCCTTCAAATCTAACGTCATAGCCGTCCGGAATCTTGACCCTCTCACTCACATCGTCCTGAAGCCTCTCAACTGATCCTTTGAGATCCCTTTTAGTTGGATTAATGCTCACTACTAATCTGCGCTGCTTGCCTTCTCGCTGTATAACGTTCGGCCCCTTCGCTGAACGGATATCAGCAACAAGACGCAAAGGAATGAGCTTACCGTCTTTACTGTTAATAAACATATTAGATAATTTCTCTGGCGATTCACGCCATTCTTCGGGGAGCCTGACAACGAGATCCATCGTACGTTGCCCCTCATAAAGTTGAGCAACTTTTTCACCGCCAATCAAGCTAGACAACTGTTCATTCAATGAACCTGGGGTCACCCCGTACGCTTGGGCTCTTTCTCGATTAATTTCAATTCGTAATTGAGGGATGGAGGCTTGCTGCTCTACTCTCGCACTTTCGAATCCTGGTACTTCTCTTGCAATTTTTAAAATTTCATTACCGATCCTCCGAATCTCATCAAGATCATCACCAAACACTTTGATCGCGACCTTTGCAGAGACCCCGCTCAGCATGTGTCCGATCCGGTCCGCTAAGGGACCGGTAAGAACACTAAAGGTTCCAGGAATCTGACGGACCTTATTACGGATATCCTCAAGTACCTCGGCTCGTGATCGTTCACTGGCCTCAAAGTCGATATCAAATTCAACTGTCGAAACGGGCACCACATGATCACCTCTTTCTGCACGACCGACTCGGCGACCTACCTTATTGACCTCAGGAATTGATAGTAGCAAATCATCGGCGATGGCAGCCACTTCATTGGTCTGCTTCAAAGAGGTTCCGGGCGCCGTCGTCAATGAGACAAGGGCAGTCTCCTCATTGAAAGCAGGTAGAAAATCTTTGCCCATGAATGGATAAAGAGAAAAAGATCCAGCTATCATTATGGAAACAAAGGCCAGAAGAACTATCGGTTGGTTCAATGCGAGTCGGAGAAGGGTCTTCTTCAGTAGCCATTTCAGAGCACGGACAACGATTCCGTCGCCATGAGTGACGCCTTCTTTTGGTCTTAGTAAGAGGTAGCAAAGGACAGGAATGACTGTGACGGAGACAAGAAATGAAGCTCCTATACTGACAATAGTTGCGATGGCAATGGGTGCAAAAAGACGGCCCTCGACTCCGGTCAATCCTAGGATAGGTAAAAAGACCAACATAATCAAGACCGTAGCGTAAAGGATGCTATTCCGTACTTCGTTAGATGCCCTGGCAATGACCTGAATCCTTGGCTCGGGCCTGCTCAAGGAAGCGTTCTCCTTGAGTCTCCGGAAAACATTTTCCATATCAACTAGTGCATCATCAACTACCATTCCGATAGTGACCGCAAGCCCACCTAGGGTCATGGAATTGACACTGATACCAAATCCTTGGAAAACGAGCAAAGTGATAGAAAAGGATAGAGGAATTGCCGTAAGAGTGATCAGTGTTGTACGAAAACTTAGAAGAAATATAAAAAGAACACAGATGACCATGGCTGAACCGTCGCGGATAGCTTCCTTTAGGTTCCCAATAGCATGGTTGATAAAATCGGATTGTCGGAAAAGAGCAATCAGTTCGACTCCTTCCGGCATGATCTTCCGCAACTTCTCTATTTCATTTTCAACTTTATCAGTCAGTCCAATTGTATCGAAACCAGGTGCTTTGGTTACACTCAGAATCACTCCAGGAGACCCGTTAACGGCAGCATCTCCTCTCATAGGTTCAACTTCCCAAATAACGTCTGCCACATCAGAAATTTTAATCGGCCGGTCATTAATCGATTTAATGACAGTGCTCGCAATGGCTCTAAGGTCCGTCGACATAGCAAGGTTACGAACCATGATTTCCTGAGAACCGGATGTCAGGAATCCTCCAGTCGTATTACTCACTGCCTCCTTTGCAGAATTGCGTAATTCTTCAAATGATATGCCTGTAGCACGCATGCGATCAGGATTGGGTTGGATCTGGATCTGTTTTACTCCGCCACCCATGCTGAGCACTTCAGCAATGCCGGGAATGCTTTGCAATCGCCGCCTGACAGTCCAGTCAGCCATCGTGCGTAGGTCACGAGGCTCAATGCGTTTGTCCTTACTACGCATACCAATAAGCATAATTTCACCCATCAAAGATGCGACCGGAGTCAGGTAAGGGTGAACGTCCTCAGGTAAAGATTCGGTAGCGGATTGGAGCCGCTCCTGCACAAATTGCCGGGCCCGATAAATATCAGTTCCCCAATCAAATTCAACAAATATAAGTGAAAGAGCAACGTCCGAAGTGGACCTTAATCGGGACAGCCCAGGAACTCCCATTAATGCACTCTCCATGGGCACCGTCACGAGACTTTCGACCTCTTCCGGAGCAAGGCCAGGAGCCTCAGTAAGGATAGTGACGGTCGGCTTGGTCAGATCAGGAAGGACCTCGACCGGTAGTTGGAACATGGCCCTGGTGCCAAGCACCAATAATACGATTGCCGCTCCGAGCACAAGTGCACGGTTCGTCAAAGAAATCTGAATTAACCACTTAATCACTGTCCTGAGAAGAGGGGGATTTTCTGTTATTAGTTTCAGGTTCTGACTGATCATTGGCGACTTCCATGGCCTTTGATGAACGACGGAAAATTAAACTCAAAATCAACAACGCAGTTAGTACAGCACTGAGAATTGCCAAAAAAATTGTCAACTGACTGTTGTTTTTCGAATTACCTTGCCCACTGCTGCTTGCTAATATCTGCTCTGTAGTTTTTTCCGTACCGTCTTCGTTATGCTTGTGACCATGAGCTGCATCGAGTGCCTCTTTGAGTGAAATGCTACCTGAACCGGCAAATGCCAGAGAGTATGCCCCCTTGGTAACGACCTCATCCAAAGGCAAAAGACCACTGAGGACCTCGATGAAATGATCATTGCGGCTGCCTATCCGGATCGGAACCTTTACGAAAGCATTTTTCAACTCAAAGTCTTTAACGAACACGAAAGGGGAAACATCGTCTCCCTGTAACGCTTCCTTCGGTATGGACATCACTTTCTGGCGGTCCTTCACAACTATTGAAAATTCTGCTCTCATTTCTGGTCTGATCTTTCCTGTCAGACCCTTCAAATAGAAGAAAGCATCAATGGTGCCACTCGCACGGTCAGCCATTGTCCCAAATCTTACCAACTCGCCTTTGAAACTTTCACCGGGCAGAGCAGGAATGACGATTCTTGCCTCGATCCCTTTCTTTAATTTTCCCGCCTGATCTTCCGGGACCCGGGCAACGGCGTGAACTTCTGACAGGTCAATTATTTCAATGATATCAGTGTCCGGTTCAATTGACTCACCTAAACTCGCATGAGTGGCCATGACCAGACCAGCGAAAGGGGCAGACAAAGAAACTGAAGGAGGAGGATTTCCAGGCTGTCGGCTTTCAATCTTTAACAGGTCCTGGCCACTGATAACAGAATCTCCCTCAAAGGCTTTCATTTCTATAATCCGTCCCGGGATCCGACTACTGACGACACAACGCTTCGAGGGAATGGCCGCAATTCTACCAAGAGAAAAGATCGTTTCTTCAAAATTGCTACGGTTTACTTTAACCGTTTCAATGCCAAGATTCTTAACCTCTATTTCTTTTAGAATAAGAATGTTAGCCAAACGGGTCGGATCAATTGCCTCTTCTCCATGCAAAGGTGAGGAAAACAATATTCCGAGCATTGCTAATGAACGGAGTTGATATTTCATGGATTTTTTTTCTTTAATTTAAATGTGTTTCTACGCTCTGAAATTCCGGAAAAGATGTCTGTAGCGGTAATGTATTT
>SHBV01000101.1 GCA_004211885.1 Verrucomicrobiaceae bacterium | reverse complement strand
ATTTAAATTCAGTGAGGGAAGTTGAAAAGAGAATTGAAAGTGCGGGCAAACGAGGTGAATTGCAGGGATGGAGGCCGACCCTGACTGGCCCCAATATGCCGCGTCCGAAAGACGGTTATCCACAGGACATTGTGGAGCATATGCGCCTGATGTCGGACATTATGGTGCTGGCATTCCAGACAGACACGACCCGAATATGCACACTCAAGCTGAACAATGACCATGGGACGCTTCGATTTCCACACCTGGGTGTGGATTATATGATTCATCACCTCCTTTCGCACAGTGACACTGACGATTGGCTTAAGGTGAATCAGTTCTTTTTAGAAGCATGTTGACAGGGACTCACAATGCGAAGGAGTTACCTGTAGTCATGCTTGGTGGCGGTGGCGGCAGAATAAGGGGAGGTCAGAACCTTGATTACCTTTCTAATAAAGACCGTCAGATGTGTCGGCTTTTCTTGAGTATGATGGATAAAATGGATGTTAGGCCGGGCTCTTTCGGTGACGCTAATGAGCCGCTCAATGAAGTTTGAGAAAACTTTTTTAATTCTATTTTTTTACTCCGATGCAGTAAATATTTTTTTCCCCACGAAGGAATAACTGATCCCCGGACACGGCGATTGAAGCGCTGAAAGAATCATCAAGTTTATTGAAGGCGACGGGCTTGGGTTCATCTGCATGAGTAATGACAATTGTCGTCCCTTCCCTTGAGGTCACATAAACGTGTTCTCCTGCTCCTACAGGTGAAGAATAGATTTCCCGCAGCGAGTCAATGCGGTAAGGGCCTGCCTTGACCTCGCCTGATTTGGCATGAGTTACTGAAAGGATTCCCTGGTAGTGACTGAGGTAATAGAGCGTTCCTTTGTAAAGTAGGGGTGAGGGAACATAGGGTGTCCTTTTGTTGGTGCTCCAGATGACATGATCAGAATCGGTAATGTCGCCTTCGGCGCCTTTGAGGTTCAGAGCAATCATGGCTCTCTTGTCATAACTGCAACCTAGATAAACCATTCCATTTTGAGAAACGGGTGAAGCAACAACGTTCTGTGACATTCCTCCGCATTCCCAGATCACTTTTCCGTTCATTAGGTCATATCCTCTGACTCGATTAGAGGCACTCACGATGACCTGATTCTTTCCTTCATGTTCGACAATGAGAGGGGATGACCAGGAAGTGACCTCTTCCCTTTCGACTTTCCATTTTTCTTTTCCCGTAGATATATCAAATGCATAGAGTGCAGATCGGTTCTGGTGATCCCAATTCACGATGACCGTGCCATTGTGAATTGCGGGGGATGATCCTTCGCCATGGCCGTGCTTAGTTGCCATTTTCCCTAGGTCTTTTTCCCAGACTATTTTTCCTGTTTCACAGTCTATACCATAAAGTCCATGAGAACCAAAGTAGGCGATGATGTGCTTGCCGTCAGTGACTGGAGAGGCAGATGCGAGGCTCCCACTCACATGTCCTCCCTCGTGAGGAAAGGTTTCTTTGCATGTGGTCTTCCAGAGCAATTTTCCAGAGGTCCGGTCCATGCACGTGACAATGAATCGGTGCATTTGTGATACGGGGAGATTGTCATGGGATCCAGGAGCATTGTCAGGAACCGGGGGCTCTTTCTTTTCACCGAATGGAATGGCTGAGGTGATAAAGATTCTGCTATCCCAGATGACTGGAGTCGAGTGACCCAGTCCCAGTACTTTCTTTTTCCATATGATGTTTTTATCCTCGGACCATTCTATTGGAGGCTTACATTTTTCAGGAGCTGTCCCGTTACCTGTTGTTCCACGCCAAGAAGGCCAGTTCGTTTGGGCCGTGCCCGTGATGCATAGTACTGAGTGCGATTGGCCTGAGAGCCATAAAAAAAATAGGAGCCGCCACAAAGAATGCATCTTAGTCAGATTCTATTTCTATGCGGTACCTAGGTATTGATGGGTCCACTCCCTTAGCATAAGCATCAATACCGCCATTAAGTGCAAGAACATTTTTCATTCCATGGCCAATGAAAAATGCGGTAACGTCCAATGACCTGTCTCCAGAATGATCAATGATTACAATTGATGTGTCCTTGTCCCATTTTCCAAGAGCCTCTTGCTGAAGTTCTGCAGTAAGGATTTGGGACCCTTCGATACGGGCCGCTTCAAATTCTTCCCTCGATCGAATGTCTAATAAATGAATTTTATTATTGGTGTCTTCTATCTTGGATTTGAGATCCTTTGGATCAATTTGAATTTTCTTATCATGGTCAGCGCTTGTTTGTAGATGATCGAGAACTTCGTTCACTGGAAGATTGTCATTTCTCTGGCACACTTCAGCTATTGTCTCTGAATCATCGAACCCGCAACTTTGGCATCCGCCGATATGATACTTTGCGAAAAGGGCTCTCCTAGAACCGGGAATGAGCTCTTGTAATTCACTCATAGTTGTTTTTTCAGAAATATCAGATGCCATCATTATCGAATTTAGTTGGGTGCTAATAAAAACTCGCATACCGTAAGGTGCAAATGATTGAAATTAAGTGGTGAAAGAAGAGGAAGAATACGAACCAAAAATATATCTTCTGCCGAATCTTATGACGGCAGGTAACCTTGTCTGCGGTTTTTTAGCCATTATTAGCATTATTAATGCCATATCTAATGACGGGGTACGTAACCTTGGCGAGACCGGACATCTTTTTGAGAGAGCGATATGGTTTATCTTGGCAGGGTGCCTTTTTGATGTTCTTGACGGGAGATTAGCCAGGCTCGGAGGGCAGGACAGCCCATTCGGTAAAGAATTTGATTCTATTGCTGATATCGTTTCTTTCGGTGTGGCTCCAGCGCTGCTCGTTCAAAGCGTTATCATGAATGAGTTTTCGGGTAGCTTCCCGTTCCCGATCATCGTTGCTTCGATTTATCTTGTTTGTGGAGGAATGCGGTTAGCGAGATTTAATTGTATCGCGACATACGGTGAAGAATCTAGAGGTCATTTTAAGGGCTTTCCGATCCCAGCAGCTGCTGGTCTTATTAGTGCTTTGACATTGTTTGTTTTATGGGTCGCAGAAAGTGAAAAGGATCTGAGTCGTCTGAGGATTGTTTTCTTATTACTAATGCTCTTCCTTTCATATTTGATGATCAGTTCGATCAAATATCCGAGCTTTAAGAAGGTAACGTGGAAGACTGAGAGGCCCCTTCGATGGGTAGTTGGGGCGATCATTATTCTGATGTTTACGATTTACTATTATCAATGGATGCCGGCCCTTCTTCTGGTCATTTATGCTCTTTATGGCTTGGCCCGACCCTTCATAGGAAAGACATTAAGGAAAGGTATAGAGGATGAAATTCTGAGCCCGGAAGAGGATGATTCTGATTTAGAGGAAGAATCTGGTGTCGCTAATAAATAATTGCTAAAGGCATCCTGATCTATTTTTTTTATTATAAAATTATTTTAAGTGTCTGACTTTTACCAGCACCGGTTAGTGACAACGCTCCATCAGTTAGCTGAT
Source organism: Verrucomicrobiaceae bacterium (assembly GCA_004211885.1). Classification (GTDB taxonomy): domain Bacteria; phylum Verrucomicrobiota; class Verrucomicrobiia; order Verrucomicrobiales; family DEV007; genus EC70. The sequence continues at coordinate 5,359 of SHBV01000101.1, read as the reverse complement.
CCGAGCTTTAATGATCAGCAGGAACAGCTCAAGAAGTATACAAAAGATAAACCAATTACCCTAGTCATGCCTGCCCTCTATTCAGAGGTGGAGGGACCGGCACTGCCCGGCATTCTGGAACACTTACAGAAAGTGGAGTTCATCAATGAAGTGGTCATATCCATGAATAGGATGGACTCCACCCAGTTCAAGAAGGCCAAGGATTTTTTTTCAAGACTGCCGCAAAAGCACTTCATTATATGGAACGATGGTCCGCGTGTGAGCGAAATTTATAATGAATTAAAAGAGGCTCAGATCACACAGTACATTCCCGGTAAGGGTTGTAATGTATGGATGGCTTACGGGTTCATTCTTGCAAGAGGAAATGCTGGCATTATTGCAATGCACGACTCCGACATCCTTTCCTATCATCGTGAAATGTTGGCGAGGTTATGCATGCCGACAGCGCATCCCGGGCTCGAATATGATTACTGTAAGAGTTACTACGGACGAGTCAGTGATCGGATGTACGGTCGCGTGACCAGACTCTTTGTGATTCCATTGCTCAGGGCTCTCATTAAGGTCTATGGGAATCTGAGAATGCTGGATTATCTTGAAGGTTTCCGTTACCCATTGTCTGGAGAATTCTCTATTTCAACGGACCTTGCCAGAAGAGTGGGCATGCCTGGAGACTGGGGACTGGAAGTCGGTATGCTAGTGGAGGTTTATCATAATACGACCGTGAAAGGGATATGCCAAGTTGACCTGGGATCAAATTTTGAGCATAAGCATCAGCACTTAGGTCATCAGCATGATGACCCGGAACCGACAGTCGATAAGGGTCTCATGAAAATGGCAAGAGAGATCGCTTTGAGTCTCTTCTCGAGCATCACCTCGGAGGGAGTCGTAATGGATTCGGGTTCACTCAAGGCTCTCCGATTAACCTATGAGCGGACCGCAAAGGAACTCATTCAACGTTATCATGACGATTCGACAGTGAATGGTCTTAAATATTACCGGCACGAAGAGGCCGAAGCGGTAGAAGCTTTCAGCGCGTCCCTTAATAATGCGATTCAGGTCTTCACTACCGAAGGTTATAGAGCGAGACAGATTCCGAACTGGAATCGTACGTTTTCAGCTGTGCCTGATCTCGCTGATCGTCTTAAAGAGATGATTGAAGCTGATAACGAGTGAGGATTATATTCCCAGCATCATTGAGGCGATGCCGAAATATATAAGAAGTCCGAGCACGTCGACGATCGTAGTGATGGCTGGAGACGCAACTACTGCAGGGTCCAGCTTGCAGGACTTCGCCATCATGGGCAAGGCTGCACCGATGAAGGTCGAAGCTGAGACCTGAATGGTTAGAGCAATTCCAACAGTGATGACCAGATCATTTAGGCTATGCTTTCCGGTGATTGAGCTCAAGGCATCGGGATTGATGAAAGTTGTGATGAGGACCCAGCTTCCTATTGCAATTAAAGCACCGAGCAGTGCGCCGAGAGCGAGCCCGATACGCAGCTCTTTCCAGACAACACGAAAGAATTCGGAAGGTGTGAATTCGCCTAGTGACATGGCTCGAATGACCATCGTTGCAGCCTGTGACCCAGTGTTGCCACCAGTCGCTACGATCATGGGCATGTAAACGGCAAGAATGAAAACATTATCGAGGAGACTTTCATAATTGAGAATCACTAGGCCCGAGAGAATCGCCACGATTGCAAGAAAGAATACCCATACGGCACGACGCTTGAAGTGTGAAAGGACCGGTGATTTCAGATAACCTTCCTCGTCCCTCTCGCCCGCGATAGCAGCAGCTTTTTCAAGGTCCTCCGTGGACTCTTCTTCCTGAATTTCAAGGGCATCATCGTGGGTAATGATGCCGAGGAGCTGATTGGTTTTGTCAATGACCGGCAAGGCTATCATGTCATACTTCAACATCATCTTGAGAGCTTCCTCCTGATCCTCTTCTGCCCGGATAGCGAGTTTTTCATGATCCATGATGTCCTTGATGGGAGTGCTCCATGCATTGAAAGTGAGGTCCCTGAGTCGGACCTTTCCAAGGATCCTTTTATTCTCATCGACCACGTATATTCTTGCTAAGATTTCCGCGTCTTCCTTGGTCACCTCTAGGGTCTCGATCGCTTCCTTCACGGACATATTTTCTTGGAGAGTCGCGTACGCAGTGGTCATTCGACCTCCGGCCGAATCTTCCGGATATCCTAGGAGCGTTTCCGCAGCATCCTTCTTCTCATCAGAAAGTAATTCTACGTAGGTCTTTTGTTGGTCCTCGTCCGTTTCCTGTATGAGGTCAGTGACGACGTCATCTGGGAGGCTTTCCAGAATCACTGTCCTGTCCTTCTCTTCGAGTCCTGCTATAAGATCAGCAGATTCGGGAGCAGGCAGGAAACTCGTGATGAGGGACAGAGCATCGTTATTGAGGAACTGAGCGAATTGGATTTGCTGTTCCTCATTAAGGGCAGTGAAGGCTGCGGCGGCGTCGGCAGGGTGGAGACTATTACAAATCTCCTGAAGATCAGACTCGTTCCCACTCTCAATGGCCTTTTTGATTGATTCCGGAATCTTCATCTTCTGGGGTTTGCAAAGGCCGAATTAGAATCTTTTGTGAGAAAGTGAATTAATTTCGTTTATTTGATGGAGGAAGTATAACGATTTCAACTCGTCGGTTCAGGGACTGCTGTTCCTTACTTCCTTTAGGACTAGTTAGGGGCTTGGTTTCACCGAAGGCCCGGACCTGCAATACCTGAGCCGGAATGGATAGGTTATTAACGAGCCATTCTTTTACCGAGAGTGCTCTTTCACGACTCAATGATAAATTATATTCTTCGGGCCCAGTACTGTCCGTGTGTCCTTCAATGATGAAAGTTGACCCGGGATTTTTCTGAATGAGCAGGCCAAGTTTCATGAGGCTCTTTCGTGCTCCTTTATGAAGGGACACTTCATTATATCCAAAGAGAAGATCGGTAGGCATCAGTATTGGTTTTGTCTGATCAAGGATCGGACCAACCTTGCCTAGTAATTGATCTAGGTCACTGAACTGCCCCCCATCCACTTCGCCGGATTTGGAAAGTTTTGCTAAAGTTTCTTTATAATTTTTTAGGAGCGTCGCTTCATCGACCAGATCATCCCTCTGTTCTCCAAGACCTATGACGAGCTGGTCAGGTGATGCGATGGGGGTTTCTTTGAGTGAGGCCTTGGCCAGAGTCTTAAGGTCGTTGCGCATTTGCTCTGACTCCTGTTCGAGAAGTGCAGTGACGTCTTTATTCTCGGGATCAATTCCGGTGAGTGATTTTTCTTCTTCACCTGGCCTCAGTCTGATTCCTGACTCAGGAACTTTGTACGAATCTTCGACCTGCTTTAAAAGTTCTTGAGTGTTAATTTCATTTAATAAATTTTTTTCGGTATCATCTTGTGATACAGGCTCTTCTTCTTTTGGGGTCTCATCAATCATTCCCCTGACCTTAATATCTTTTAAACTTTCTATAGCAGATTTGGTTGGGGCCTCATCCGCAGGGATTACAATCTTTTCGAACCAAGTGTAAAGTCCAAGGTGCAACCCGAATGAGAAGATAACCGCTAGGATCATCAGAGGCTTTATCCAGGATGCCCTGCCGGCGTGGGCGGGTTCCCAATCATAGCTGGATTGGATTGCCATTATTTAACTAAGATTCCTTTGGGCCGGGTGGAAGTCAAGGTTCACTGAATAAAGAGAACGTTCGAGGAGGGCTTGATTTTTCATACAATTCCCCGAACCTAACCGCCTCAGGCATGCTTTGAGCGTGATTATCCCTAAAAAACAAATAACCTAATCCTAAAAACGATGGCCTCTGATTCTGATCGCAACGAAAGAATGGAAAAAATTGTCAGCCTTTGTAAGCGGCGTGGCTTTATATTTCAGTCCGCCGAAATGTATGGGGGCATGAACGGTTGTTGGGATTATGGCCCTCTTGGAGCTGAACTGAAGCGTAACCTTAAAGATTACTGGTGGAAGAAGACCGTGACTGAGAGGGAAGACATTGTCGGGATGGATGGATCAATTCTTACCCATCAGGACGTTCTCAAAGCTTCGGGTCATGTAGGTGGTTTCTCGGATCCGATGTCTGATTGTCTGCTTTCGAGGGCAAGGCTCAGGGCCGATCAGGTCCCTGAGCAGTCTGGTGTCGCTGTCTGGTATTCGGGAGCAAAGCATGAATCAACTGGTTGGTCCACTGACACTGAATTTGCTGTCCTTGTCCCTGAGGGTAAGGACCCAGATTCTGCGAAGAAGACAGCGCGTCAGTTTTACGGTTCCAGGATGCCTGACAAGAAAATCTCACCTAAGGAGTTGGAGCTCATTGAAGAGAAACGTGAGGAGCTCGATTCGACGACTCAATTTAATCCTGCGAACGGATCCTTATTGACTGAGCCTCGTGAATTTAACTTAATGTTCCAGACCAGCGTCGGTGCGTCCAGTGATGATGGTTCTATTGCATATCTAAGGCCCGAAACAGCACAGTCCATTTTTGTGCAGTTCAAGAATATTCTTGAAACGTCCAGACAGAAGCTCCCGTTCGGAATTGCCCAGATTGGGAAAGCTTTTCGTAATGAAATTAATCCCCGTAATTTTACTTTCAGGTCCCGTGAGTTTGAACAGATGGAGACCGAGTTCTTCTGTCGTGGCGAGGACGGGCTCCGTCTTACTGAAGAGTGGTTAGAGGCGAGGCTTCAATTTTATGGGGAGATAGGAATACCGCGTGAGAAACTACATGTGCTTGATGTGCCGGACGGTGAGAGGGCCCATTATTCGAGTAAGACCTATGATATTGAGTATGACTTTCCGTTCGGGATTCAGGAACTTGAGGGAGTCGCTTATCGAACTGATTATGATTTAAAGAAGCACGGCGAGGCGAGTGGCAAGCCGATCGAATACTTTGATGAGCAGACCAAGGAGAAGCTCATTCCGCATGTCGTTGAGCCGAGCGCTGGTTGTGACAGGACTGTTTTGGCCATAATATGTGAAGCCTTTGATGAGGAGACGGTGACTAATGAGAAGGGAAAGGAAGAGACTAGGACAGTCATGCGTTTTGATCCGAAAATGGCACCAATTAAGTGTGGCATATTTCCATTATTGAAGAATAAGCCTGAACTCGTAGACAAGGCCAGGGAGGTTAAGGAGTTGCTCCTTCCCTTCATGAATGTTTTCTACGATGAGGCTGGGGCCGTTGGTAGGCGTTATCGTCGTCAGGACGAGATAGGAACTCCTTTTTGTGTAACCATTGACTTTGATACTTTAGGAGAGGACGGGTCCGATCTTGAAGGTACCGTCACGGTCAGGGAAAGGGATTCGATGGAGCAAGAGAGGGTCCCTATAGCAGAGCTA
>SHBV01000100.1 GCA_004211885.1 Verrucomicrobiaceae bacterium | reverse complement strand
AGAAAAGTCGTCACCCAGACGAATCATTTTCATCAATAATAGCCTGGGCTTTTATGCACCGTACTTCTTTCCTAAAAAGAGAGAAGACCTTTCAACATCAGATTATCTGAAAGGCATGAAGACTAAGGAAAAAATGACAGTTTTCCAAAACTTCTTCCATCCCGGAATGGAAACCAGCAATCATGACTCGGAAAAATCCTTTCTCACAGGAACTCCTAACCCGGAGTCATCTAACTTTGTGAACGGAACTTCACTAGATCAATTACTGGCCAAAGAAATGGGTAAGGATACCCGGTTCCCTTTCCTGAACTTTAGTATCTACGACAGGGGATGGGGATGTTCTTGGAATGATCGTGGTTCAGCCATTCCCCCAATGCATGATGAAGAAAAGATTTTTGAGATGCTCTTTGAAGAAGAAGACCTGAGGTCGAAAAAACAACAACTCGAAAATGACCAAAATATTCTGAATTGCCTCCGGCGCGACTTACAACAACTCCGCAATCAAGGTTCTGATCCTGAAAAATTGGACAATTACAAAGCATTGATTGGAGAATTTGAAAGCCGGTTACATCATGAAAAATTTTGGCTTGAAGCGAAGAAACCAAAAGTTGAAAAGTCTCTCAGCGAAGATAAGCAATTCGAGTTCTCTACCAAGGTCAGAAACCTATTTGAACTGGCAAAGTTAGCTTTCCAAACTGATTCGACTCGCGTCATTACTTTCTCGATGGATTGGATATACGGTGCTATCAAGGTGCCAGGAGCGACCGGAGCATGGCATACCCTATCGCACCATGGAGGAAGAAAAGATGTGATCGATCAGCTAAGCCAAATTGAAATTGATGCACTCAAGCATTTTAATAATTTCCTTTTTGAACTGGATCAAATTAAGGAAGGGAATGGGACTCTTCTGGACCACACGACCGTGGTCATGGGAAGCAATTTCGGCGACTCCTCCAATCATACCTGCAACAATTTGCCTATGATCGTGGCCGGTGGAGGATATCAGCACCAAAACCATACTGTCCTTGAGAGACCGACTCCACTCTGCAACCTGTATCTGGAATTACTTCATAAACACAATATGGATATTGGTAATTTTGGAAGCAGTGAAAAGGATATGGACCTACTAAAAGGTTAAGTTCTTAAATACTCTAAATCCTTTTCAAGCGGTACAACCTTATCTTTTTGGATTAAGGAATTGGAAAGCGAAAAGATTAGCATTCTGTAACTGAAACCGGAGCCGAACAGTTTCGCCGATCAACTGACTCAGGTCATGACCCTTGGCCCATTTTGGTTCCCATCGTAATGAGTCGACTTTACCAGACCGTGAAGTTAACCCAGGAATTATTTTGCCATTTCCATCTAGAACCTCGACGCTAATATCTTCGCCTTGAACATTAATCTGGAGGCGAGAACCTTCGAGCCGAAATGGCTTCGTTAGAACGGAGCCGCGTTGATTCTCCTTAGCAGATAAACTAATGAAGCGATCACGTTTTAACGTAGCCAAACCAATACTGTGCGGACCCCTGTCAGCAACACCATGACGTTCACGGTAACCATTGTAATATATCCAGTGTTGGTCCAGATGCGTGACGATTTGCGAGGCAGGAAATATCATATCCTTGTCAAATCTACCATCTTGTCCACGTGGAATGAGAGGCTTTCCGGCATAAACCCAGGTAAGGTCCCACATCGCATTGCCTCGGGTAGTTCCTATATAAAAATTGACGATGTCATGCTCGTGCCTCTTATGATGGTCCGGCTTACGGTCGTATGGTTCTCCTGGCTTAGGTATATTTTCATAAACGGACATCAGCGCAAAGTGCACTCCTTCATGAATCCAGTCCGTTAGCGCATAAATTTGCCGGCGATAAATCTCATCCTCTGCTCCCTTACCAAATTTCCATTCACGCACGATACGCCAATTTTTTGGATCTGCCTTGATGTCCGGATTAATCATGTCGCGCGTGCCACGAACCTCAAGTCCACTCGCGGGTCGACGATAATCAGTCCGGGTAAACATTCGGTACACCTTCTCCTCACTATCCCACAACACCTGATTGTAAGTGTCAGCTGCCCGGTGAGTGACGGGCTTGCCTCCATTGTAAGCCTTCCAGTTAATACCATCTGCCGAATAGCCCAGCGCTGCCGCGTGTGGCCGCAGATAAGCATAACATATTTTATATCGGTGAGCCGGATCAGTTTCATTCGGATCTATATAAAAAGAAGCAGTATTGTGATGCGCTGGATCCAAGCCCTTGAGTAATGAAATTTTCTTAAAATGAATTCCATCAACAGACTCCGCGTAACCGTATGGGTTACCGCGGTACCACATCTTGAATTTTCCCTCATCATGTAAAACGGTACCGTAAAAGAATCCCTCGAAAATTGGTTCACCCCCGTTCTGCTTTGTCACCTGACCAAGCTCGCGAACCACTTCACTCTTTTCCGCAACTACCCAATCATCCACAAAGAGTTGCTTGCGTAAGCCAAATTCCACTTCAACGGCAACGGATGCCCAAGGGCCAGCTAACAATAACCCAATGACTAAATAATACTTTTTAGTTATATGCAATCTTCTCATCTTCGTTCTTTAATTCCGTGACTTCCCGAGACAACTATTCAATCTAAGAATGACTTCACACCATCATTGAGTCGACTCTTATATGTGCCTAATTCCTGAAAACCTTGTAGTATTTTTTGTGGGATTTCACCTTTAGAACTAATTGGCACATCAAAAGTAATTGCCCCTCCTTCTGCATTAATAACGTCAATTCGCTCCTTGAGTGTTTGCACCTTAAATCTCAATTGATCGCCGGCCCCCCAGCCCTTACCAGCAGGCAACAATAAATGCCACACAACCCCATCAGGAGCGGGAAAGTTCGTAGGCGTTAGAGGCTTGCCAAATCCTTTCTTAGTACGTTCATTAAAATTGTGGTTCTCGCCCGAAGTAAATGTCTGATAAGGACACAACTTTCCTCTTGTGCATAGGGAAAGAATGGGGTGTGCTCCTGCATTAAATGCCAGCTCTGCTTCTGGATTTCCTGAACGCACTGCATCAATCCAAGTATCAATATTGTGTGCCTCTTTTTTTAAGCTCTCATATGAATCCTTCATCTCCATCTTATAACCATCAAACCACCAACCTGAGATCAATTTACCATAGCGCCGAGACCATTCTCCACACACTTCACCCCAGTTCTTTAAAAAAATTGGATTCGGAGCCTGATTCTCGCTGCGTCTAAATCCTTTCACTTTTTTGGGGTGAGACATTGGGTCGATCTTATTACCGGCAGGCTTGCCATTGATACTTGGTAACGTATCGCCTAGGGCCTTGATGATTTTATAATGCCTCATGGGTGCACGAGCAGTCATATAAATGATCAATCTAATTTCCCTCTCAGCTAACTCCTTTCCAATCTCCATTATGAGATCACGATTGGATGTCCATTCTCCAGTATCAACTCCCAAGAATTTCTCATAAGCACTATTTGGTGCACAGTATTTCCCCCAATGTTGGCCAATCACAAAAATAATATGACCGGCCTTGGTACTTTGAATGGATTCGACGAAATGATTAACGTTAAACGAATCAATGGCTCGATTATATGATTCAGGAGTATGGCTCTTAAAAGCTTCATAATGAAACATCAACCCATACCCGCTCTCTTGTAACCAACTCTCTTTAGAAATGGCCCTTTCATTGAACGCGTGCCCCAAAAGCACTGCCGCTGAAATCTTTAAACATGGAACCCTTCTTTTCACTTATTTTTTTTAGGCCTATTCTGCCGCTTATTCTTGACCCTCTCCCGAAAGGTTGGGACAGGTAAGCCATCATTAGGTTGGTTCCAGAACCGGTAAGGATCATCATGCCGGCGCATCTCAGAGAGGAGTACAGATTCCATTTCCTTGAGCTTATTTGAGTACTTCGGATGAGTAGCAAGATTGATCTGTTCAGGGCCAGGCTCAGCGCCGGTCAAAGCCTTGACCGCCGAAACATGATGTTCTTTCATGAATTCGTGTGGGTTATCCTTTAAATTAAAGAGTTGCGTATGCTTAATTCCTGTCTTTTCCACTTCGTATTTGATCAGTTTCCAGTCCCCTTTTTTAACACAACGGGAACCGGGCCTACCTCCACCACAATAGACTCCGTAAAGGGTATCACGGACTGCTCTCTTCTTACCCTCAATTACTGGTTTAAAGCTGATACCCTCAGAAGTTGCTGGAGCCTTGATCCCTGCCAAGTCACAGGCTGTGCTCAAGACATCGAGTAAAAAGATATTCCCCTTGGCTCGTCCGCCGGCCTTAACTCCAGGCCCTTTGACAATAAAAGGAATGCGCCAAGTATGATCGTATAAGTTTTGCTTGCCCTGCAAACCGTGTCTACCAATGGCCATCCCATGGTCCGCAGTATAGATAATGTAAGTGTTATCTATTTCACCCATCGCCTCAAGCTTCTTGAGGACTCGACCAATCTGTGTATCAATATTTTCACTGCACGCAAATTGCCGGCCAATCTCATTGCGTATAGTGAGCTCATCGCGACGGTCCCAGACTCCCCTCACTGCCACTTCATCACGAACATTCATATGTGTATTATCGAAAGGATGTTTCGGTAAATAATTAACCGGTAACGGAGGCTGCTTTGCGTTGGCAGGAGGAAAAGCTTCCTTATTATTATGATTAACTGCACCATATTTAGCTAAAAGATCAGGCTTACCATCCCTCACATCATGAGGATGGGAAAAACCGAAATAGATAAAAAAAGGGTCAGTGTCCTTTGTAGACTCACGATCATTAAGGTAGTCTAAAACCTGCTCAGCGTGCCAGGCACTTCCTCCTTCGTCAGTCCCTCCACGGCGCGTCCCGTCGCGACGAACCTCAAAGAGTTTATTGGCAGCCTCGTAACTGTTTCCATTTTTGCAAGTCCGCATCGTGTCATATCCAGCCTCATTAAAAACAGCCGGCAAGGTGTACCTAATCAAATTTGGTGGAACCATCTTTGAATTATTGACGTGTGGATTCATGATTCGTCCAGACTTGTCGGGAACATGCCAGAGTGTACGGCCAGTCATAATCATATGCCGCGATGCCGTGCAAACGCCTCCGACCCAGGAACCCATTTGGTAGGCCCCGTCAATTACCATGCCTTCTGAAGCCATTTTCTCCAGCACCGGTGCATTCATGACGCTACGAGTATTGTAAAACTTGAAATCAAAAGGTGACTGGTCATCAGCAATGATGAAAAGGATATTCGGTCGCTTGCCAATTGCATGACTGGTCTCAAATAAAGCCGAAGAAACCATCAAAGTTAAAATGAGTGTCGTAATAGCCTTCATAGTCTAATTAACCGGTAAAGTTTATTTATTTTCGCTAAAGAGTTGTTTCAATTCAGCAAGCTTTGGATCATTAATGAATAGATAATTTTCCTGAGCCCTATAAGCATCGGACCGAGCCTTTTGTAGTTCTTTATATAATAAATCCCCCTTAACTTTATTATGCTCAGCCTTGCGGGACTCTTTGATTTCTTCATCGGAAATAAAGGCCCGCGGATAAGCCTTCTCAAGTTTCTTCTGAGCAAACTCAAGGGCAAGGATCAATTTCTTATAGCCTATTGAGTCTAAATGTTTGCTACGCAGTTTCTCTATTGCCGCTTTGTGCCGGCTATTAGGATAATCAGAGACTTCTGGATTTTGTTCAATAAGATAAGCTTCAATGGCACGTTTTGCTCGATGCGTTGCCTGTAAGAGTTCTTTGTATTTAGGGTCCTCCTTGTTCAACTCCTTGCGTAACGCAAGTGCCTTCTTCTTTATCTCCTTATGTGATCTGAAAGCTGAGGGGAAACGTTCTTTTCTATTCTGATCTAATTCTTCAACTTTCTTTACTAAGGAGCGGTACCCTTCTTGGCGTTGATAAAACCACTCATGAGCATTAATCTTCCTTATTTCATACTCTTCTTTTAATGGCTTCTTGAAAGGGTGCTTATTTATAGTCGATTTTAAATTTTCAAGATTGGACTCAAATTTTGGTGATTTCCTGGCTTGAAGAATTTGAATGTTATCAAAGGCTGCGGGCTTATCATCGACCTGAAAAGCAAAGTAGGTACGCTCCTTATTAATGATCGGATGATTAGCATAAGCCAAATGATCATGATCAATGTGCGCCACTAAGTGATCATCGATAAACTCCACAGTCATGGTATACCAACGGTCCGGATCAAAATTATAAGAGCACTCGCTATGACGATAAGAAAAATAAGGTCCTGAATTGTCCTTGGCAGTCTGAATATAAAAATGATCACGACGCAAATGAATAACAGAATTGTAGTGACCCTGACTCCCAGTAACTAATCGAATATCTTTCGAATCCTGAAACCGAAAATCAAAACGGATCAGAACATCCTCATAGACAGCGTCACGAAGAAATATCCTAGTATTTTTAGTGCCGGTATTAATGCGCTGAAGAATACTATTCTCCGCTGACCAGTCTCCATTATACCAGAGCCTCTCACTTTCAGGGCCGGAAAAATGCTCAGCAAAATAAAGCTTCCGAGGATCAGTTAATAATGGTGCAGATGGGGTTCGAGCAGAGACTCGATCACGCCATTCAGATAATTTTTTCTTTAGCTCAATGACCTTGTTAGGATTTTTATTAGAGATATCTTTTTCCTCAGAAGGATCGTTAACTAGAGAATAGAGTTCAGTAGAACCCGCATCAAACTTCTCGATAAGTTTCCAATCACCGTCTCGCACAGCACCACCACTGAACCCACCAAGAAAATGTGGACGATCGAGCGGGTAATGCCAATAAAGGGGCTGTTCTCTGGGCGCCTTCGGATCTTTCCAGTTAGTCAGTGCTGATGATCCGTCAACCTCGCCCGTCAAATTGATGTTCGCAGCATTCAATATGGTCGGATAAAAATCTGTATTAATGGTCGGTACCTCGTTCACGGTTCCTGCCGGAACAGTGTCCGGCCATTGGATGATAAGCGGCACTCGAATCCCGCCCTCATAGAGCTGACTCTTCCCGCCGCGGAGCGGAGCATTTGAACAGACGCTGGACTCACCTCCATTGTCACTGGAGAAAATAAATATGGTATTCTCTAAAAGTTTTTGCGCAGCAAGTTCAGCTCGAATCTTACCGATCCCATCATCAATGCCCTCAAGCATTGCCGCGAGGTGAGGATTATGATCCATGGCCCAATGGTTACCAGGATCACCTTTGCCGAGACCAGCGTCCTCACAAATATAGCAATTCTTGCGTCCTGATTTTCCAGGAGGATGTTTCTTGCGATACTTTTCCACAAGATCGGGCCTGCCGTTGAGAATAGAATGCGGCGCATAGTGCGAGAGATATAGAAAAAAAGGTCTTTCTTTGTTACGCCTAATAAAATCAACAGCCTCAAAGTTTAATCGGTCCGTAAGGTTTTCTTTTTCTCCCAGACGATTCTTCTCGATATCAATCCATCGGATCGGTTGGGTACGAAAGATGTAAGGCCAAGTATTGGCACCATTTCCGACCCCCTTCAGCTCTGATCCAAAGTTCCAGTCAAAGCCGTGATCCGTTGGTCGAGTTTCAAATTCAGCCTCATGATAGCTGTACCCAGAAAGGTGCCACTTCCCAATCATTCCAGTCGAATAGCCATTTCCTTTGAGCGTTTCTGGCAAAGTAACTAAGTCAGACGGGATCCGGTTCGCAGAATTGGGCCTGAGATAATCAATGATCCCCAATCTGGCTGGATGCAACCCAGTTAATAATGCCGCACGATATGGAGAGCAGACCGGAGCCGCAGCATAGGCCTGAGTGAACCGCATGCCTTCACGTGCCATTCGATCAAGGTTCGGAGTCTCATTGAATTTATTGCCATAACAACCAAGTTCTGCCCAACCAAGATCATCAGCGAGGACAAAAACAATGTTCGGCTTACGCTCGGCAATTGAAAGCGGAACCAATATAAAATGAATTATAAATACGGTAATCTTAAGGACGCTTGTTTTTATTCTAATCATTGGCCAGTTCTATAAATTTATTCCGGACAGAAAGTTAATTGCTCGAAATTTACTTCTTTCCTAAACTCAGTTTAGCAGCCTTCAACGGCATTGAATCGAGCGCTCTTTGGAGAAGATCACGGTCCTTGTCAGCTTGGGTGCTGACTCCAGGGCTGAGGGGTGTTTTTTCGTAACGGTCAATCACAGCATATAGAGTCCCGTCACGGTAAAGCTTATGACGCTGGTTCTGAGCCCATATAATTTCCTGATCATTGACTCCCTGACCATGCTTGGCTGCGGCCGGCTTATATTTAGGGTAATAGTATTGAAAGATAAAATCACGGGGATTGCCTTTTGTTCCTAAGCATTGAGGCCAAAAACTGCGGCCATCCAGTTTCACTTCCGGCAATTTGGCGCCAGTAATATCGGCAATCGTAGGAAGCACATCTGAAAAATCCACTAGATCATCACTAACGGTGCCTGCAGGAACGGTGCCTGGACAATTGACGATCAGTGGCGCGTGCGTACCCCCATCAGTCGCATAAGCCTTTTCTCCTTTTCGCTTTTCTTCACCATAAGGGTAAGTCAGTGAACGGCCAGTACCGTTATCCGTAGTATAAATGATCACGGTCCTATCACGTAACCCATATTTCTCAAGTGCATCAACAATTCTCCCCACACACTTATCGGCGTACGCTGTCATATCACGAAAGTTCGTGAGACTCTTAGAAATTAGCCTGTTGGCATTCAACTTACTGTCAGGAGTCTCTAAAAATGGAGAATGAACAAGCAGCATTGGATAATAGGCAAAGAAAGGCTTGGATCTGTTCTTACCAATGAACTCAATCAGGTAATCCGTAAGAATGTCAGGACCATAATCTTTTTCAGTTGTTTCCATGAGTTTCCCATCACGCATAAGACTAGGGTTCCAGAACCTAGAACGCGAAGTGCCCGGATAATTCCATAAGCAGTAATTATCAAAACCACAGGCCGGAGCTAGGGTCCCGCGAGATCCCCCGTGAAGCTGCCACTTACCGGCAATGGCTGTCTCATAATTAGCTCCTTTCATCATGTTCCCAAAAGTGACCTCATCTTTGTCCAAGGTCCCAAATTGAACATAATTACGTATACCATCACGCCCGGTCATTATCTTGACTCGGCTCGAAGTACATACAGGCTCGGAGTAACAATGATTGAACTTGGCACCGGTCCGAGCCAAGGAATCGAGTCGCGGTGTAGAGAAAAACTTATTCCCGTAGCACCCGTAATTATCCGCGGCCGAGTCATCAGCCATTATGAGAATCACATTGAGCCGGTCATTGGCAAAAGAGATCGGAGCTAAAATAAAAACATAAAAAACTATATGAAAAACTAAGGTCTTCATTTTTCCCCGATAAGCTTTTTAAGCTCTTCCTGCATCTCAGAAACATCAAATTCACGAGGTCCTCTACCACCCTTGTAGGCAATACGACCATCTTTGCCTATGATGTACATACGGTCAGGCATAGCATCAAAGGCACGTGAAACAGTATCTTTAATATCGTCCACTAATAGAGGGACCAAGAGATTCAGTCCGGCCTGGCAGGACTGAGCAATTTCCTCACGCTCTGAAAATGTCTTAGGTTGCTCAATTCTCAATGGCGAGGGACGAGAAGAACCCAATGGATGAGCTTCACGAATATA
>SHBV01000010.1 GCA_004211885.1 Verrucomicrobiaceae bacterium | reverse complement strand
GCAATCTGATCCTCGTCCAGTCGCTCATTGAAGATTCCAAAATCATCTATGCGGCCCGCAAAACCATTATTGCCATTCAAATCAGCTCCAATAGTAATGACTCCGTTAAATTCATCGAGAGGTTCGGCACCGCCCTGAGCAGCTGCCTGCACGCCATCGACCCAAATCTCCATGTTCCCGTCCGCATCACGCTGAAATACAAAGTGCTGCCAAGTATCGAGTTGAACTAATCCTCCCACAGTGAGTCGTTGGGGACCTGCACAGCAACCGGACTGATCAAAATAGATTGTTCCATCACTCCATGGAGTGTGAGCCTGAAAACCACGCTGACTACCATTAGCCGCCGGTGAAGTGATCCAGAACGCACTCGTGTTTCCGGTCTGAGTCGTGTTCTGCCAGAAAACAACCGACATTGCATTGTTATCAAAGGCAGAGTTCAGGTGATCCCCTTCAATGGTCCGTCCATATGACCCGTCATTCACACCTCCAAGGTCCAAAGCATAGTCACCAGCCGAATCACTGAGACCACCCGCATCTTCTGTGAAGGCAGCTCCTCCATTAAGTTCAAGGTCAGGAGAATTTCCCGTCACGTCAGTAGCGGACGTTCCATTACCAGGATCATTAAAGTCCCAGTAACTGAGAAGTTCGATGGCATGGGTTATCTGAACTGATCCTAATACAAAGACAAGACTAAGGATAAAGTTAGTTAAGAATGTTTTTTTTCGGAATTTGGATTGAGTCATAAAATTCTTGTTGTGGAAGTTACTTGGGGCGCAAGATTTTTTTTATTTTTTATGATTGGTGAAATTTATTCAGTGGCTCTACTGACCCGGTACAGGAGACTTCGAAATCCAGCAGTTTCTTCATCGAGGAATTCAGTCACTTCACTATCTTCACTTGCGGGATAAGAATCATCCATTTCTTCCCAGAAAATAGCATCCTCGCTTTTTTCGATTAGAAAGGCCTCACCGGCACGCGAAGGCCACGAAAGAGATATTGAGTTATCCGAATAGGAGATATCGATAATTTGAAAAGGTATATTGTTTGTTGGAATATGGATACCTTCTTTGATGTTGAAGAAATCAATGTCAACGGCCCCAGACTGTGGTGTTGCTCCAAGGCCCATTGCCATGTAAGTAGTTCCAGCATCACTTCCAGTTCCCGCGGTCAGAAAATAACTCGAAGGTGTACTGTTGCCATTCATGTAAATGTCTGCTCGGTGAGTTCCGGATCCTGATGTGTCAGCTTCTATGGTGATCCAGAAATCATTCCAGTTCAATGGTTCAATGGGTAGCAGATTCGTTTCTCCACTACCGTCATTCGCATCTACTTCGGCTGAAGGGTTTTCTCCATTGAGCCTATTCATCGAGAGACCAATGCCTTCGGAATAATCAGCTCCTGGCCCCGGATCAGTCGATAATGTAAATGAAATCAATTGCCCGCTGAGGCTGTCACGGATGCCGAAAGTACCTTTTCCCCCGTCGTGAATGGCATAACCGTCCCCACTCGGAGTCCACTCTGATGGATTTCCTCCGGCTGGGTGTGAATCATCAAGTGGTAATATGTTATCTTGGACAGGTACTCGGGCTTTGAAATTCAGAGTAATTCCATCAACTAGTGGGGAATAATTATCACTTAGAATCGAGGTAAGGTCCTTCGTAAAGTATACTTTCCTATTTGATCCTGGATCACCGAAGCCGTGATTTCTTGGGTCTCCTGTGTCCTGTAACCGGAGGAAGTCGTCTCCATTTTCATTTAAGATGGCGGCTCCTCCCGGAGCTCCTGAATCTAGGTCCGATGAGTCCCAAGCGTCAGACCCATTATCGTGGTTCCATTCTACGGATAATGGGTCCACGTCACCATTAAAGGCATAATCCCAACCCTCCACAGGTTCTGCGAAGTTACCACCGTTACTGGGGGGAGCTAAAACATTGATGAGAATTTCTATGCTTTCACTTTGCCCTTCAGCGCTTGCCGTCAAAGTATATTTTGTTGTTATGTCAGGTGACACTGAAACTGTTCCTTCAGGTTCGGGAGGAACTAACCAACTAATTGGAGGTATGCTGATAGACGCATCCTCTCTGACTAGCCAGGAGAGTTTTGTGTTTTCTCCCAAATTTATTACTGGAGGCTCTGCTGTGAAGTAACCTATCAAGGCAACGTCAACCACAACTGAGGCCGTTGATCCCTCCTCCTCGGGTGTGTTCACGGTCAAAGTGTATTCAGTTTCCAGCTTGGGATTTAATTCGATTGAACCTTTACCGTCTGCCCCTGTCCTTGCCAAAATATCAATGTTTCCTGGGCTGATGTTGGCGAATGTGGATTCGGGGCTGATTGTCCATTTTAAGGTGACGCTTTGTCCTGGGCTAATTTTTTCATCTCCTGCAGTGAATTGCTGGATCGGAATTTCGCTGTCGGCTGGAGGAACAATAACGAGTCCGTCCAACTCAGTTCTGCCTCCCTGCTCATTGGGAAGTCCTTTACCTAAACGAACATTAATGGATCCGTCTTCGTCTGCACTGAAATAACCAATGGAAATGGCATAGGAATCTGGCCCGGCTCCATTATCTTCTACAACTGGAACGCCCCCATCTTTAATACTGTTAACTGTGATCATTTTGCCCTGAGTTACAAGGCTAAGCATGTTACTTCCTCCGATTCCTTGTCCTCTGACCGTTACACTGTCACTTGTCAGTGAGTAGACCGAATAGAATTGATTTAATCCTTGCCCGGCTCCAAAACCGTCTCCGCTCTCATCAACGCCGGTATAATCGGCTTGCCCATTAGGTGATATGTTTGTGTTAACGCGTTGCCAGCCATCATCAATGATCCATTGTAATGTTCCACCTAGGACCGGATCAGTATTGTTAGGAGAGTTTTTATTTCCAGCCACACCATCTAACCGATTATCGACTAGAAGGTACCAGGTAGTTATTCCATCGGCTTCTACAAAAGCAGAATAAGGATTATTGTCTCTTGCGTTGTTAGCAAAACGAATATAATCGCCGCCAATCAAATAGTTTGGAAGATCAATTATTTGAGTTCCGTTCGTTGATAAGTTCCCATCGTTATCAAAGGCCGCCCCATTGTGTTGATGAGTGCGGTCAGAAAATGTAAGTGATTCTTCATTGAATTCTTGTTCAATGATGGCTGGCGAGTCCCCACCAATTCCTTCTTCAGAAATTTCAAGGATCAGAGCACTTTGACTTTGAGCCCAAGAAAAATCGTAACTATTTGTTTTGATAACATTGAGTACAAACACTTCAGCAATATCATTAGGATTCAAACCTGATACGGTTGCAGTAAAATCAGATGATGGGTTTGACTTATCATCGAAGATGTTCCCATCACCAAATTCATCTGAAGGAACTGCAACTTCATTATCGCTTCCGTCGGGCCAACCCCAATCAATTGCATCTGTTACCATTGAAATATTTGGGTTGGTGGAACTTATATAAGTAGAGCCCTCGCTAACAAAGTCCAAGTAAATGGCCCCAGGGCTGATGGCTTCTTCTACTTCTTCTGCAGTGATCGCAGCAAAAGAATGAGCAGGCAGAAATATCAATAAGAGTGTAGAGACGATTGATCTTGGCTGAGTGCCAGATTTAATGATTGGGAAAATATCCATTTTTGTAGGGTCTTGCAGGTTTTTAATTGTGCATTATTTAATTTCTTTTGAGCAAGTTTAAATAATGATAAAACCAAAAACCAAAGATCCTTAAATTTGAGAGAATTCTCTGAGTTTCTGATGTTTAAGCTTCTATGAAAGCTTTTTTGAGGTATTGCAAAATTGAGACTTAAAATTTGTTAACTTATCAACAAATATTAACATTTTAGAGAAACGGAAATTTTTTTTTTGCGTAACTCGTTGAATGCCAGATTCGGAGTAATTTGAGGAGGTAATAAAATTATTTTTATTTTGACCTATGCACAATATATTGTGCATATTACAAGGCGCTTCACCAAGATATAGTGGTTTATGGAAATTAGTTACTATATGCTTTCTGTTGCGAAAAGACGTGCTTTTACGGGGGTTTTAGCTGATCACAAAGCGGAGCTCCGACCAAAATAAGAACGTTTAAGATATCCAAAATAGTAATAGTAATTAATTAATTTTAAGTCAAAAAAAGAAAGAGAATCTAATCTAATGGAAAAAGCGTTCGAAATAGGCAATAAGAAGTTCGTTTTAGACCAAGAAAAGGCGGAAGAAGCTTTTGCTGCTAAGTCAGTTATAAATGGCCGTCCGACTATGGCGTTTAACCTGTTACCTTTGAAGTATCAGTGGGCTTATGAAATTTATCGGAACATGAAGGCAAATCATTGGGAGCCTGAGGATATTCCAATGGGAAAGGACATCGAGCAGTGGCAGTCTGACAAGGAGCTATCAGATAGTGAGCGCTGGATCATTCGTATGGGGATAGGCTACTTTTCTGCAGCGGAAGGCATTGTCGGTGACAATATGCTTCATGTTGTCCGCGAACTTGTAACGGCTCCTGAACTTAAGCTCGTTTTAGGTCGGCACGCTCACGAGGAAAATATCCATGCTGATTCGCTCCTTTATATGATCAGTTCGTTGGGCATTAATCCACACGAGTGTGAAGCTATGTTTGAACAGATACCAACGATCAAACGAAAGAATGAATTTGTTACCAGTATCTCTGGTGAGTTACGCAGAGACATTGATCTTACTCAGCCAGAGAATAAAAAACTACTGGCTAAGAATATTTTTGTTTTTGGACAATGCATGGAAGGCACTCAGTTCTATGGTCTATTTGGAATGGTCTTAAGTCTTTACCGGCAAAATAAATTCCCGGGCATTGGGCAAATGTTTAGATATACGCTCCGCGATGAATCTAATCACATAGAACTTTGTAGAAATCTGTTCATGGATCTTATAGAGGAAAACAAAGAAATTTGGACGGAAGATTTTAGGAATGAATTGCGTGAAATCATGAGAGAGGCAATCACATTAGAAAAAGATTTCATAAAAGATTGTTTGCCGGTGAACTCCGTTGGTTTGAGCTGTGAAGAATTTACGCAATACATTGATTATGTTGCTGATCGTAGGCTCGAGGGTGTCGGCCTCAAGCCCTTATGCCCAGACGTAGATAATCCATTTCCTTGGCTCGCGGAAATGATGGACATTAAGAAAGAGCAAAACTTTTTTGAAGGAAGAGTCACTGAGTACCAGAAAGCTTCGTCACTTGAGACGGTAGATGATGATGAGCTTTAATTGATTCTCTGTTTAAATTTTAATACCACAAGACACTAAACTTATCCTGCCAATATTTACAACTCCACTGTTACATGATCGGAAGAAATGTTTTAGAAGAAGATATTTTACTTAAGCAATTTGCCCATGCTTCGGATGAAGAGAAGCCTCGATTTAATTGGTCTGATTTTGCTGAGGAAGAGGCACCGGCCCTCCCTGGGAAGCTTCAGATTAAAATAGAAATTGGAGGTCAAGTAAGAGACTATAATGCAGCGGATGTTGCTGACACTGTAGGTGGAGCCCTCACTGACTTACTGCTATCTCGTAAAGAAGAAGATATTTTCAATGATGAAAATCAACGTCTAGTTGCGGGCATTGCTCGCTCAGTCACTGAGGACATTGTTGAGCAAACGGAGGATTCAAGCTCTTCTGAGGTTACTTTCAATTCAGTTGAATTAACCAAGATTATTGAACGTGCACTTGTTAAGAACAATGCGCATGACGTTGCTCGTTCATTGATTATGCGTTTACGAAATAACGCTGATAATTCTGCTTCTAATGATCAAACAAAGAATCAGACCATCAAGGTTCTTCGTCGCAACGGTAAATCAGTTAGTTGGAATGCTCGAAAAATCGAGACTGCTGTGACTCAGGCTTTTCTTTCATTACAACTTGACCCTAGCCCAGCAGTTGAGGTTGCGCAGGGACTCAGTGACAAGATGAGTGAGAGCGAAGTAGGTTTTATACATATTGAGGATTTACAAGACAAGGTCCAAGAGGAGTTGATGAGGCAGGGCCACTTCAAGGTAGCGGAAGCATATATCCTTTATCGTGCTCATCGCGCATTATTGCGTGAGGTGGAACGAGTCGAGGAAGAAGAAGCCGCTGCAACAGAAGCTGATCCGAATCAAGATTCGTTAGTCTTGGTTCGTAATGAGGACGGGTCAACGTTGCTTTGGGATGGAGCTGATTTACGAAGAAGAATTGAGTTTGCATCTCTCGAGCTGGATCTTTGTTTGAATGCGGATGAGATAGAGCGAGAATTACGACGGTCTGTATTTCCTGAAATGGATCGGTCCGATTTGGATAAGACCATTGTTCTGAATTCTAAAAGTTTAATAGAGAGAGACGCTGACTTTTCTAAGTTTGCAGCAAGAATTTTATTAACATATATATATGAGGAGGTCCTTGATTGGAGTATCATTGATGATGGGATAGGTGCTTTGCCAGCGGCTCACCGTAAGGGGTTCAAGGCCAGTATACAAAGAGGAATTGATATTGGCCGTCTCAATAAACGATTGAGAGAGCATGACATTGACGCGCTCGCTGAAGCGATTGATCCTGCCGCAGATTTAGACTTTGATTACCTAGGCATTCAAACGTTATACGATCGTTATTTAATTGTTGATAAGACATCTGAAAAGCACCGTCGATTGGAAACTCCACAGTTATTTTGGATGCGAGTGGCCATGGGTTTGTTCTTGGATGAATCGAATGACCGTTCAGAGAAAATCATAAACCTATATCGTTTATACAAGGGCCGCAGATTCTGTTCTTCGACTCCAACATTATTCAATTCTGCTACTAACCATTCTCAATTAAGTTCCTGCTATTTATATAAGGTGGACGATTCGATTGAATCTATCATGCAGCGAGGCATCGCTGAGAATGCTTATCTTTCCAAGTGGGCAGGAGGTTTGGGTGGATCATGGACTGCAGTTCGTGGAACCGGCAGTTACATACAAGGGACGAACGGAGAGAGCCAAGGAGTGATCCCATTTCTTAAATTACACAATGATCAGTTAGTAGCCGTCAACCAAGGAGGAAAGAGAAGAGGTTCAGGTTGTGCCTATTTGGAGAGTTGGCATCTGGACATTATGGACTTCCTTGATCTGAGGAAAAATACCGGTGATGACCGTCGGCGAGCTCACGATATGAATACAGCGAATTGGATTCCTGACTTATTCATGAAGCGCATGGAAGCTAGAGGAGATTGGACTCTTTTTCGTTCCAATGAAGCACCTGACCTACATGAACTTTACGGTACTGCCTTTGAAAAACGATATGTGGAATATGAAGAAAAGGTCAAATCTGGTGAGATTTTTGGAAAGACAATGCCAGCCATTGAGCTTTGGAAGCACATGTTAAAAATGCTCTTCGAGACCGGCCATCCGTGGATAACCTTTAAGGATCCATGTAATATTAGAAACCCCCAAGACCATTGTGGAGTAATCCATAGCTCTAACTTGTGCACTGAAATTACTCTAAACACAGGCCCTGACGAAACGGCAGTATGCAACTTAGGATCAGTAGTGCTTGATAATCACATTGATGAAAAGGGTGAGATTGATCATGAGAAATTACAGGAGACTGTCAGCATTGCTGTCCGTGCACTCGACAATGTAATTGATATTAACTTTTATCCGACTGAAGCTGCTCGTAAGGCCAATCAGAGTCATCGACCAATTGGTCTTGGTGTGATGGGATTGCAGAATGCCTTATTTCAGAGAAATAATTGTTTTGGATCCCAAGAAGCAGTTGATTTCAATGATGAATTTATGGAGGCAATTGCTTATTATGCATATGAAGCATCTAGTGATTTAGCGAAAGAGCGTGAACCTTATTCTACTTATGAAGGATCCAAATGGGACCGGGGTTTGTTGCCTCCAGACACTGTGGATATTCTTGAGCAGGAGAGAGGAGAAAAAGTTGATGTGGCTCGTGGAGGTAAAATGGATTGGGACAAATTGCGCGAAAAGATAAAGAAACAAGGGATGCGTAATTCTAACGTTCTTGCGATTGCCCCGACCGCTACAATTTCGAATATTATGGGAAGCTCGCCATGCATTGAGCCGACCTATAAGAATCTCTTTGTTAAGAGTAATCTTTCTGGTGACTTCATAGTATTAAATTCATATTTGGTAAGAGACCTGAAAAAGTTAGACCTTTGGAATAAGGATATGGCTGACCAGCTCAAGTATCATGATGGAGAATTGGACGACATTGATGAGATTCCTGATGATCTTAAAAAGAAATATTCCACAGCTTTTTCTATTGATTATGGGTGGTTGATTAAATCGGCAGCCCGTCGTCAGAAGTGGATCGATCAGTCTCAATCATTGAATCTCTTTATTGCTACACCAGACCTTAAGGCTTTATCACATATGTATAGAGAAGCTTGGCGTTCCGGCCTAAAGACTACTTATTATCTCCGTAGCCTCGCAGCTTCAAATATTGAGAAATCCACCGTTAAGGGTAATAAAGAAGTGAGAATTCAATCGGCAGAGGAAGGGCAAGAAGCCAAGAAAGAGTATACGGCTGAAGAGGCTAAGGCTTGTAGTATCGATGCTATGATGAACGGAGAAGAGTGCGAAGCTTGCCAGTAAGACTTTTGGAATTAAATTTTGACCATAAGTGGCTTCGTTATTTTGAAGTGGATGCTAAGGATTATCTATTTTGATAGTTAATTAAGCGTTCGATGTGCTTTGCTATAAGATCGAATTCTAAATTCACTCGGGCCCCTTTCTTTATATCTATGAGGTTTGTACTTTTATGTGTATGGGGAGTGATAAAACAAGTGAAGCTTTCGGTTTTGTCATTAATTTCAGCAGTTGTTAAACTGATTCCATCTACTGAGATTGATCCTTTTTCAATGACTAGATTGGCCGTATCACTTGGAAGAAGAATTTCCAATTTATAGTCTTCAGCTATTGGCTCGTAGGAGATGACTTCAGAGACGTTATCTATGTGTCCTGTGACCAGATGGCCGCCTATTCGTTGACCTGCGATAAGGGCCCTTTCAAGATTAACAACCATTCCAGGCTTTAGATCATTTAGGGCAGTCACCTTTAATGTTTGTGTCAGTAAATCGAACGAGATTTCTCCTTTCCCTATTGCTGAAACAGTCAAGCAGCACCCGTTAACAGCTACACTGTCTCCAATGGACAATTCATCTGAGAAAGGAATTTCTATAATTAGTTTGGCTCCTTTCTCTGTATTTTGCAGAGCTGAAATGCTCCCTGTCTTTTCGACGAGTCCAGTAAACATTGTTAATTCTTATTGAGACGGTGTTGGTTGATAATCATTGATCTGAGAATGCTCAGAGATTTAATTATTATTTTTTAGAGCAATTGCCATAAGAGTTTCAAAATGTGGGGCCTTCTGTTCTTTATCAACTATTGCAGTTTGAATGGAAATGAATCCAGCATTTTTAAGATATTCTCTTAATTCAATTTCTGTAAAGCCTAGCCAAATGTCAGCATAGATGTCACGGGCTTGCTCGAAGTCATGTCTTAAAAGATCAAGAATGACTACCCTTCCACCGGGAACTGTGATTCTGAAAGCTTCTTCAATGGCTATTTGCGGTTTGTCAGTGTGATGTAGAGCTTGGCTTAAAATAGTGAGGTTCACGGTATTGTCATCTATGGGCGGTGATTGGATATCGCCGAGCCTGTATTCGATATTGTCATAACCGTTCTCTTGACTGATTTTGGATGCATAATTAATCATTTTATTTGAACTATCAATGGCAATAACCTTTGTTGCTCTTTGAGCTAGGAGCTGAGTCAATGTGCCTTCGCCAGATCCTAAATCCGCAACAATGCCAGGATCCATAATTTGGAGGAGCATTTCAGCCAAACTTTTCCAACTCCGACCTGGCACGTATTTTTGGCCAAAGTTGCCAGCCAACTCGTCGAAGTAGGCCCTGGCTTTATCTGAACGTTTTTTAATGGCTAATTTTAATGCTTCTGAATCCTCAAAACATTCTGGTATTTCCTCTGAAGCAGAGTCGATGACGGCAAAGATTCTATTGAGAGCTTCTCTTTCTGCATCATTGGGTTCAACTATTTCATAATAAATATTTTTGCCGAACCTTTCGTCCTTGACTAGTCCTGATGATTTTAATTGGGCTAAATGAGAAGATATGCGGGATTGTCCCATTCCAAGTACATTTTGAATTTCTGCTACGGAGAGTTTTTCTTTACGCAAAATCCGCAGAATTCGTACTCGTGTGGGATCGGCAAGCAATTTGAGCCATTTCAATATTGACGTCATAGGATTTTGGACTGACATATCAACGTATCACGATATTTAGATATATGGCAAATTCCTTAATTTTTTCTTCAGAATCAGTCACCGAAGGGCATCCAGACAAAGTCTGCGATACTATCTCAGATGCTGTACTTGATGCGTGCTTTGAGCAGGACACTTCATCGAGAGTTGCGTGCGAAACAATGGTCAAAGACAATGCAGTGATCCTTGGAGGTGAAATAACTACTAATTCAGAATTCGATTATCGTTCGGTCGTCAAAGAGACACTCGAGGGAATGAATTATGATTCAGCCTATGCGAAGGGCACAGATTTCAGTTATACATGCAAGTTTGATGCGCAGAACTTTTTCTTTATAAATTTACTGGGTCAGCAGTCCCCTGATATTGCGCAAGGAGTGGATGCAGAAGCGGCTGATGATAAGGAAACTGCAGAGCAAGGAGCCGGCGATCAAGGAATAATGTTTGGTTACGCTTGTAATGATACTTCTGAGCTTATGCCTGCACCGATAGCTTATTCGCATCAGCTCGGTGAGGCAATGACGAACCTAAGAAAGAATCGTTCACACACGTGGTTAAGACCAGACTCCAAGACTCAGGTTTCGGTCGAATATATTGAAGGCAAACCTAACCGAATTACTGCGGTCGTTGTTTCCACGATGCATGCCAAAGAAATATCCACTCAAGAAATACGAGATGTTCTCAAGAAGGATCTAATAGAAAAAGTGCTACCGCCTGAATTACTTACTGAAGATACAAAATACCATATTAACCCGACTGGTTTGTTCATTGTTGGTGGTCCAGAAGGAGATTGTGGTTTGACCGGGCGCAAAATAATTGTTGATACTTATGGAGGAATGGGACGACATGGAGGAGGTGCCTTCTCAGGGAAGGACCCATCAAAAGTAGATCGTTCAGCGGCATATATGTGTAGATGGGTGGCGAAAAATATTGTTGCTGCTGGCCTCGCTGATCGATGCGAATTGCAGACAGCTTACGCAATTGGTTTTCCAGACCCTGTATCCCTTAGTGTGGATACTTTTGGTACTAACTCAGTTGATGAGAATAAAATAGAAAGTGCTGTCCGCGACGTTTTTTCGTTCAAACCGGCGGATATCGTTTCTCAGCTTAATCTTCTTCGTCCTATTTATCGGAGAACCACTAATTACGGACATTTTGGGAGAGAGAATGAGCAAGAATCTCTAACTTGGGAAAAAACTGATAAAATTGAAGATCTGACATCTGCAGTTGGAGCGTAACTTTTATATATTAAATTAATGAGTAATATATCTACAGAAGTAAAAGATTATAAGGTTGCTGACATTGAATTGGCAGAATGGGGGCGCCGTGAAATTTCAATAGCTGAGCATGAAATGCCTGGTCTAATGGCAACTCGAAGAAAATATGCAGCTGACAAGCCTCTGCAAGGCGTAAGGATCATGGGCTCTTTGCACATGACAATACAGACTGCCGTACTCATTGAAACCCTCAAGGATCTCGGAGCAAATGTGAGGTGGTGTTCATGTAATATATTTTCCACTCAAGACCATGCTGCGGCTGCAATTGCGGTATCTGGCGTTCCTGTTTTTGCTTGGAAAGGTGAGACACTAGAAGAATATTGGCAGTGCACTTTGGATGCACTCACATGGCCTGATGGTAAGGGGCCTGAACTTATTGTAGATGATGGGGGCGATGCTACTCTTCTCATTCACAAAGGAGCAGATCTCGAAGAAGGTTCGGATTGGATTGAATCACAGAGTGATTCTCAAGAGGAACAGGTAATTAAGGATCTATTGAGAAGTATTCATTCTGAAATGCCTGACAAATGGACCAAGTATCTGGATGACTGGAAAGGAGTCTCAGAGGAAACCACGACAGGCGTTCATAGGCTCTATCAGATGTCTGAACAAGAGAAGCTTAGAGTTCCAGCCATTAACGTGAATGATTCAGTGACTAAATCCAAATTTGATAATTTGTATGGATGTAGAGAATCTCTGGTAGATGGGATTAAACGTGCCACTGACGTAATGATTTCAGGGAAAGTTGCTGTTGTATGCGGTTATGGAGATGTTGGTAAAGGATGCGCGCAGGCACTCCGAGGGCAAGGAGCTCAAGTGATTGTAACGGAAATAGATCCTATATGTGCTTTACAGGCAGCGATGGAGGGGTTTCGAGTCTTGACGATAGAAGATACACTTGGATGGGCCGATATGTATATTACTACAACAGGCAATAAAGATATCATCAGGGTTGATCATTTATTGATGATGAAGGATCAGGCGATAGTTTGTAACATTGGGCATTTCGATAACGAGATTCAAGTGGACGCTTTGAATAATTCAGAAGGAGTGACCAGGGAGACTGTAAAGGCTCAAGTAGATCAATATACTTTACCTGATGGGAGGCAGCTTTATATGCTGGCAGAGGGAAGGCTTGTTAACCTTGGATGCGCTACGGGTCATCCGAGTTTTGTAATGTCGAATAGTTTTACTAACCAGACCCTAGCTCAAATTGATTTGTGGGAAAATAGAGAAACATATGTTCCTGGCGTTTATGTTCTTCCAAAGAAGCTAGATGAAGAAGTGGCTCTTCTACATTTAGAAAAAATAGGCGCTAAACTAACTCAATTAACAGAAGAACAGGCAGACTATATTGGAGTCCCGCAAGAAGGCCCTTATAAGCCTGATCATTACCGGTATTAAGATTTTTCCAGATTCCACGGTTTTCGCATCTTTCGTGAAAGCATGGACGATCCCTGATTACTATTAGTTATTATTTCTTTTTGCGGGTCCCAATCTAAAGTGGTATTGAGCCTCATTGAGATGTTTCCTAGGTGACAAAGCGTTGCGCATCGGTGTCCAATCTCAGCAGGAAAATAAGGATCTTTACGAGACTTCACGCAATCTAGAAAATTACGGTGTTCGCCCCCCTTGCAGGTATATAAGTGTAGCCCATTTTCTGGAATCGGCTCTTTAACAATATCAATTTTGCTAGCTTCTAGCCCCGAGTCCCAGCTTCTACTTCCACACCATCCGTCGGATCCATAGAAGTGTATACTTGTACCTCCACTACTAACAGATAATTGAACATCATTAGCGTACAAATATTTTATTTTATAATCTACAAAAGTATTATACATGCTCCCTTCATGAATGTTCCCTTTTCCTGAAATTTTGATGGGCCCTGTCTTTTCAGTGTTATTTGCCCACTGAGCTGTATCGAGTTGATGCATTCCCCAGTCTGTAAATTTACCGCCAGAATAGTCCCACACATGGCGCCAGTGTTGTTGTTCGGTGCGATTTTTGGTATAAGGAGATTTTGGTGCCGGGCCCAGCCAAAGGTCATAGTTTAGATCTTCTGGAACCTTACTTTCGTTCTCGTTTGGAAACCTTTTCCCTGCAGGTAAGGTTACTTTTATTTCTTTTAGTTTTCCTATCCTTCCGTTACGGACCACTTCTGCCAATCGATGATAAATAAATAAACTTCGATCTTCTGTGGAGGTTTGAAATATGCGTCCTGTGTCTTTGACTAGGTTTGCAATGTAGCGACCTTCTGCAACGGTTAGTGTTGGTTTTTCACAGATCACGTCCTTGCCTCTCCGAATAGCCATGGAGGACATGAGTGCGTGCCAATGATCGGGGGTCGATATCATGACGGTATCAATGTCATCTCTATCTAGTATTTCGCGAAAGTCAGAGTGCATTGAGCAATCATTATTCTTATAATAATCATTTGTCATTTTGTGAGCCTTGATCATTCGACTCTTAAAGACGTCACTAACTGCAAGCACTTTGGCATCAGATTGCCGCAGGAACATATTAAGATTACGGTGGATCCCATGGTTTCCGGTTCCAATCATACCGACAGTAATTTTGTTACTCGGTGAGTTTTTTCCAAGTAGCCTCGCAGGGATAATGTTCGGAAAACTTATCATTCCCGATGCGATGGTCGTGCTTTTGATGAAATTACGACGATTCATAGTAAACTAACATAAGCAGTGATTATGTCTTCCGGCAAGGTTCACTGAGAATAGTTTATTCTTCTATTCTCTGACAGAGAGTCCAGGAAGTAATTAGAATACAAATCATCAATGACATTGGAGTCATGGGTGATACCCAATGATTATTACTCTGAAATACAACCATACTTACTGCCAAATAAATAATTATTGTGATTATGGACCTGGCTACTGCTTTTGATCGTTTTAGTCTAATGAGGTATAAACCAATTAATATTATGCCGATCCAAACAAAATATTCAGAGAATGATGAGAATGATTGAATGAATAAATTGCTTTGTATAGTTGCTATAGAAAGAGCAGTCCGTTCAGCATTGGAAATATTCACACCGAATCTGAAAGGTATGATTTGTTCATTTTTAGTATCAATGCCTACGAGAATAATGCGATTTGATAAGGACTTAAGCTGTGATTTATCGAGTTCTTCTTGAGATAAAGATAATATACTTATGTCTTCTTTATCAATGTCTGGTCGTGATCCAGTGAAAGCTTCGAAGTACCCTTGAGTGTCGATTGGTATTGTTGTGCCACTCGCGAATACAATCTTATCCCCTAAGTCGATTGTGACTTCATTGGAACCTATGCCCTGTTCCATCATTATTGCTTTAAGGGTAAAGGAAGGGACGACAAGTTCTTTTATGCGGCCCAAGAGTGGAACCTTCAGAGGATGACTAGTCTTATCCTGTTCTGTCATATCTATTGAAGTGAATCCGAAAGGAATCCCGATTGATGTTAAGCGCCGATCGGGTAATGGATCTATCATTGTAAATCCAGGAACACCTTTTATGTCGCCAGTGATATTTGATATTGGATCTAGCAAATTAATGAACTGATCATTGGACGTGGATACAGATTGGTCCATTTGGAATACGGATCCCATTAGCAGTTCTCCCTTATTATATTTAAGGCTGGCAGTGCGCAAAGTTTCAAGTAAGCCTTCGTCTGCATTATTCCATGCCATTATTGGTTCAATCGCTACTAGTTTGGCTCCATACTCTTTAAGATTTTTAAGTATTATAGCATAGTCTATTGGGCTGGGAGGCCATTCCTGAAATATAGAATTTTCAGAATTACTGATCCTGAGCAAGGTCACTGAAGGTGGCTCAGCTTTGACTTTTTTAGTATCAATGAGCCAATTAATATATCCGCGGTTAAAATTCGAAAAAGTCCCGTTATTTTCTTCGCGTCTGATGAGCGATATTATAATCACACATAGAATTAGAAAAATAGTCGCCTTTTTTTTATAGCTCACTTGAAAGTCCAAATAATTTTCTAATTTAGTTCGATTAGGAATTTCTTTTCCGGCTCGCCCACCTTTAAGGTGATATGATTTTTACTGCCGTGCCATCGGTAAGCTTTACCATTGGCTAGATCTCGTAGGTAATAGAGATTTTGTTCCTTTAGATTATTGCCACCTAAATTTTCAATATGAATTTCAGTCGATCGTTTTTTCGAGGGGTCAGTATTATTAATTGTTAGAATGAATTTTTTATTAGCTATCTTTTCTAGAGAAACTTTTAGTTTTGGGTCGGAGCTAATACACTTTTTTGGAGTATTTTCCAAAGAGAAGGAGCTTTCCTCTGGTCCATCTCTTTGGGGTTCTAACTGGCGATCTGACTTTTTTGGAATCAAGAATTTAGTACAATCTGAAAACCCAACGCTCATCATCTTTTGATGTTCCTCTTCAGTTAATTCTTCTTTAGTGATGAAGCTAATATGAGGAAAGTCTTTGCGTAATGATTTGATTAAACTGTCCCAGAATGAGAGGGGGAACTGAGTAATGTCTAATAGTTCAAATATTTCAATTCCTTGAACTATCCAGTAGCGGAAAATGGACTCCCATTTGGCTCTTCTTTCTTGCCATCCCTCACTAATGAGGTCAGGGATTCCCTTTGCTGAAAATTGGGAAGGTTCTTTGATTCGGAATGGATGAGCTCTCGAACAATGAATAGGTAAGGTCATTGCCATTGTTATTCCTCTGGATGAGAGGTTAGCCGCGAACTGACCAAAGGTTATTGCGTCTCCTATTTTCTTATCAATGCTATAATGGCCGAGGCCATTATCTCCGATTAAATTATCATTTCCGACTGGAAATATGGGAGGCAATAAGAATACATCTGAAGGATTAGCCTTAGGGAAAGTATTTATTTCAGAGAGCGATGATTTTGATAATTGATACCAGTTTGCCTGTATCATGTCGGATCTTTCAGCTCTGAGAGTGCGAATGTTTTCGGCTTTGTCAGGGTTATCACTTCCATGGGATTTATTTTCGTTCCATAGCTCAACCTTCCATTCATAGTTTCCCGGGCTTGGAGGAGTCCATGTCCCTGCCCATTTTTGTTCTTCTATCTGACTTAAAGGCTCAGTGTTCCAGGAATTACTATCATTAGGCCTCCATCGAAGTATCCCTTTGATGGGGGAATTTGCAGGATGACCATATGCATGTACAACAACTGAAAATGGTTTTTTAGCTGGACTTACATCAGGATGTGAACTGGAACCTGGGTCAGTTTCAAATATGTCGAATTTAGAACCTTGATCAGCAACTGCTAAGATCGGAAGCGGCTGAATCGGAAGGTTTTGTTGAGGCGTTCTTTGGAATGCCTGGAGCATTTTCTATTTCATTTTTAAAACTCTAGAGCTTCATCGCTTAGGTAAGGATCGAGCCTTGGCAAAATATTTTCTTTACTTAGTATCTCACGTAAATTGTCTAATGCCTGAGGTATATAGTTTAAGAAATCAGCTTTGCCGAGTTGATTTCCTAATCGTGAATATGCTCCTAGTGCTTGCATGAGCCTTTGAATCGCACACCTTATGAAGAGGGGTTCCCACTCGGATCGTTCTTGTCCTTTGAAAGCGTATTCGGTTAATTCGGTGCGTTGTTTTTTCGTGAAACTTACATATGGGTCATAGAGGAGAGACGCTATGTCATATTCACGAAGACCTAGCCTCAGGCCCTGATAATCTATGAAGTGAGGTTTATTTTTTTTTAATAGTATATTTTGTGACTGAAGATCACGATGTATGAGCTTTCGTTCAGGGCTAATTAACGTTTGAATTAATTGTTTAAATTCTTCTTCTTCTCTCAATGAATTTTGGTACGAAGGAGCTCTTCTTGAATAATAAGAAAGGAAATGATCAAAGAAGTAATCTTGTTCCCATTTGTATAAGTTTTCATCAAAAGGAGGTTCGAGTTGGTTTAACTCTTCTTTATTCAGTGATTGTTCATTTTCTCTATGAAGTTTCTTGGACTCATCAATTACAGATTTATATAAGGCTGATCGTTCGTCCCATTTTGCATCACGGTGATCCCACAAGTGTTCAGTCCCTAGATCTTCTAACCATATAAGTTGCTTTTTCGGATCATGGTTTAAAATTTCGGGAGTTGCAGCGCCCAGCCTTTTGAGAGTAATTGTTGCATATACAAACTTTGCGTTATCAGGTCTGTCGCTCGTGTATTCCATTACAATAATACTTTTACCATTATTGAGATTGATACGGTGATAATTGCGATCAGAGCCGCCTATACTAATAGGCTCACAAGTAGCTTTCTTGAGATCTGTATTGGGAAGTGCCTTTGTGGTGGCTGTAATCAAATCATCTGACATTAGGAATTTAGGAATTGGTAATAATAATACTAAATATCGATATTTTCGAGTTTTCCTTTAGCAATTTGTCCATTTCTGACAACGCAGCGAACTAATTGAGATTCAGCGATTACTTTACTGTTTGGCCAGATCACACTGTTAATGATATGAGCGCCTGAACCGATTGAGGCTCCTTTTCCAATGTATGAAGCTTTATCGATCTTGGCATCAGGCGCTATTTGACTTTCTTCAGAACGGTTCCTTTTCCAATTGCTTTTGTAGTCGATGAGGTAATTTGGAAATTTAGATTCTGACAGTATTTGGTGCGCATCGAGGTAATTTGTGCGTGTTCCAAGGTCCCACCACTTGCCATCATCAATAACGATTGCTCCTAGTAATTTTTCTTTAATTAGTTTTAAGAACACTGGGATCACGGAGTGTTTTTTGTTGTGTTGGAGGTAGTTAAGAAACTCTGGATTACAGGCGTAGATTCCTGTGAACTGGTAACTTCCAGTATTGCCACTATGAAGCAAATTTTTTATATCAGTTACTTTCCCTGATTTTGAGTCTAGTGCAATGTGTTTTCCTGATCCATTTGTACGTAATGCAAGAGTAACTGCATTTTTGTTATCGTTATGGTGATTGAGGAGATTGATGATTGGAAGGTCAGTCAAAATGTCTCCGTTGTATACGAGGAATGGGTCAGAGGATAATAATTCAGATACGTTATCAATGCCTCCTCCAGTATCAAGAAGTGCCGGCTCATGCTTGAATGTGATCGGCATTTCTTTGTAATGATCATTTTTAAAATGATCATTGTATACTTCTGCGCAATGATGCGTATTGACTATGAATTGGTTGATACCTGATTCACTAAGGTGCTCAAAGCTATATTCGATGAGTGGCTTACCGAACACCGGTATCATGGGCTTCGGTAATTTCTCTGTGAGCTTCTTAAGCCGACTTCCAAGGCCGGCACCTAGAACAAAGGCTTTCTTCACTTTAATTAATTTCGTGGAACTAGAGTAATTGTCTAATGCAATAATGTTTTTGATAGTTTATTTATTGTTATTTATGTGTAATGCCCGTCTATATAAATAAAAAAGTTAATTTAATGTTAAAATTAACGGGCTCATAGATTATGCGATTAGTTGTTTGGAATTTATTTTTTATATTTTGTTTAGGCTGTACTGATGGCCAGGCTCAAGGTCTTTTTGATTTTGGGAGTGAAGCTTCGTCGCAATTCAGTCGTGGCAAAGCAGAACAAGATGAGGGGAATCTAAAAGAAGCAATAAGGTGGTATAAAAAAGCAATCAAAACAGATCCTAGGCATTACCATTCCTACCACAATATAGGTTACATATATGGGAGTAAGGGATTCCATGAGCAAGCTGTGAAATGGTATAAGGGTGCAGTTAAAGAGAATCCCAAATTTGTTGATAGCCTTTCAAATTTAGGGGCCAGTTACATTGAATTAGGAAAAAATGATTTAGCTTTAGGAGTTTTGAAAGAAGCAAACAAAATTGACCCTGAATCATTTCATGTAGCGAGCAATTATGCTGCAGCGCTTAGGGGAATAGGGGATTCTGATGGTGCTACGAAGATACTCGAGAAATTTAAAAATCAGGAAATATCATCAGAATTAGATCCCTTGATGAGGGGCAAACAGTATGAAAGTCGAGGCGATTTCAAAGAAGCCATAAAGGCATATAGGTCTGCAATTGAGACGAACCCATCTGGGGTGTCTGCATATTCTAGTTTGGGTTCTCTTTTCATTAAGATGAAGAAATTTGATGATGCGGAAATTATTCTAAAGGAGGCGACTAAGGTTAAGGGGGCCGATTACTTGATTTACCTGAACTTAGGATATGTTTATCTACAAAAGAAAAATTTGGTAGAGGCACAAAGATTTTGTGAGATGGCAGTTAAAATAAATTCTAACTCAGTTTTGGGATGGTCTAATCTTGGCCTTGCCCTTATCAGGCAGGGTAAAAAAGATGAGGCACAAAGAGCGTGGGAGCGTGCGCTAAAAATTGATCCCGAGAATCAGCAAATTTTAAAAAATTTACAGGTTATAGGAGTAACTAATGACGAGTAAAATTAGTTCTTGGGCTTGACCATTTAGGAATCTGGATCAACCGTTTGTTAGCAATAATAATTTAGCATTGATGTCTTACCTTAATGATCCTTCTTCAAACAGTGAGTTACGATTGCAGGCCGTTCGTGGCTATTACGAACTGGAAATGTATGATGATGCATGGAGTGAATTGAAAGAAGTTGAGAAATCTTTTCCCATAACGCCATCTATTCTGCAGATGAAGATTCTTATGTTGCTCAAGGAACAAAAATGGAACGAGGCATATGTCCTGAGCGAGGAGCTCCAACGAATGGAGCCTCAGAATGGAGCCGGATTCATTCAGGGAGCATATTGCCTCCATGAAATGAATCGTACAGACGAGGCTCTTGCGCTTCTAGAAGAAGCGCCCGAATCGATTAGGAAGGATGCTATCTATTTTTATAACAAAGGATGCTATCAAGCCGTGATCGGTGACGTTGATACTGCCTTCGATTGTCTCAGAAAATCATTTGACCTTGATCAGAGTTTATTGGATGTGGCTCGTAAGGATCCTGATCTAATTGCGTTAAAAGATTCGTTTTAATTTTGGGCATTAATTTGCGGATGGATGTTCTAGGGCTAAGAGAAAAAGTTGAACAGATCTTTAAATTAAATTTCAACAAAAGAGAAGAGCTCGGAGCCTCAGTCTCTGTATGGATAGATGGAAAAGAAATTATATCTTTGGCTCAAGGCTACTGTGAAAAGGAGCGTATTAGGCTCTGGGATGAAACTACATTAGTGCCTGTTTGGTCAGCGACTAAGGGTCTTGCTTCTGCCTGTGTTTTAAAAATTTTAGACCAGAAATGTATTTCACTTGATACGCCAGTAGTTGAAATATGGCCAGAATTCGGAAAATCAGGAAAAGAAAAAATTAATTTTAAGGATGTGCTCACACATGGGGCCGGAATTCCTGCTCTAGAGGAAAAAGTCTCTGTCTTTAATTATAACGAAGTCATAAAGGCTATCGAAATGCAGGTTCCTTTGTGGGAGATAGGATCAGGGCATGGTTATCATCCCAGAACTTTTGGATTTTTGTTGGATGAGTTTGTTCGGCGCTTAGAAGGCATTTCACTTGGTCGGTATTTTAATGAGACTTTTGCAGTTCCGATGGGCTTGGAATTTTGGATAGGGCTTCCGCAGGAATATCATCCCAGAGTGGCTAAGCTTTACCCTGGAAAGATGTCGGACCCTAATGGTGAAGAAGCTTTTTACAAAGCATTCATGGATTCTGAATCTTTGACTCGTAAGGCTTTTGGCTCTCCTGCTGGATTGGATGGTGTTTCAGGAATGAATTCAACTGATTCTTGGAGTGCAGGTTGGCCAGCGATGGGAGGAATCGGCACTGCCCGAGCTCTGGCCAAATTCTATTCAATGCTTGCGAATGGAGGAGAATATAATGGGAAGAGGTTTGTTTCGAGGCGCATCCTTTCTCTAATGGAAGAGTCTTTAGTTTCAGGCGAAGATAAGGTGCTTTGTTTGGGTAATGCATTTTCTGCTGGATTTATGAAGGGCAGAAATGATCTTAACCGACGCAGAATTTTTGGGAATTCTATTCATGCATTTGGTCATCCGGGAGCAGGCGGTTCTCATGCTTTTGCTGATCCAGAGAATAGCTTGTCATTTGCATACACAATGAATCAGATGAATTATGGAGTACTTCCTGGTCCAAAGGTCTTAGATATGCTTGATGTTATATATGGGATTGAGTAGGCCGATTTTCTGGTCTCTCAATTACCTGAAAATTCTGCGGGCCTTTCTTTCGGAAAGACGTTTTGTTTCCTGAACTTTTCTCTTCCTACCCGCTCTACTCTTGCAGGATGGTTTCCCCCCGATAGAGACAGGCGTAGGGAATGAAGAGGAGGGCGGTGATGAACATCAGGATGGTGAAGAACCAGTAGTAGTCGGCACCTTCAAGGCGTTCTCCACCGCCGGCGAAGAATGTGCGATGAAATTCTTCTGCCTCTTCCTCATCTAGTTCGTCCTTATAGCCAAGTTTTTCCTTGCGGCGTTCAAGCCATGGGCGGTCGGGGCGCAGGGATTGCGTCCAGGATTTTGCCTGCTTCTTTTGTTGCTCCTTAAGTTTGACGCGAATTCCTACGTCCCATTGCGTCTGCTCCTCTGTGTCTGGACCATTGCTTGTAATGCGTGCGTTCTGGCTGTTCTCAAGATGGTAATGGAAAGCGTTCCCCCACTCGTCCTTCAGTCCTTCAAGTTCCCTAGAACCCACTTCGGGACGAGGTAATATG
This sequence comes from Verrucomicrobiaceae bacterium, assembly GCA_004211885.1. Classification (GTDB taxonomy): domain Bacteria; phylum Verrucomicrobiota; class Verrucomicrobiia; order Verrucomicrobiales; family DEV007; genus EC70. The sequence goes on along the minus strand of SHBV01000010.1, from coordinate 45,772 downwards.
GAGCCATTTGCCCGGGACCAGGACTCGATTATTGAGGCTGCTGCCTCGAGTGAGGATTTACTCGGGATTGCGACCTTTGTTTGCCTGCCAAACTTGAGGGAATAGACAAGGTCGTCGTCTGTTCCAATTATCCCATCGGCGCCTGGGTGCGTTTCTGAGGCAGTTACCTTGTGATCCTTGCCCGCTGCCATTTCCAATTGTTTTTGGACTGTTTTTCCAGGTTCCGGAATCTGGATGTAGTGATTCACGCCTGCGGTGAAGAGATTTCCGAGTGCTACGGCAGCAAGGAAGAGACCGAGGATCATCGACTTCATCGTGCGGGGTGCCTGTGTATAGGAGAACTCGAGGGCAACGATGGAGACAAGGATCTCGGCGGCGGTTAGCATAATGTAGGCAAGGATTTGCCAGCCGATGTTGGGACGCTGGCCGGCATCAATCCATTCCTGGATGTTGGAACTGAGAACGAAGGCAGCACCCATGAGAAACAGTCCGGCGCCTACTTTCCGCAGGGGGGTCAGTTTTATCACCTTTCCGACCATCGGATAGACTAGGAAGGTGAAGAGGGGGATGAAAGTAAGAATGAGGATTGGATTTACCGCCTGGACCTGTGATTCCAGCCACTCTATTCCGAGGAAGTATCGATCCATTTCCCTGGCCTGAAATACCCATCGAGAAGCGGTCTGGTCGAAGAGAGCCCAGAACATGGCGACGAAGAGGAAGAGGACAGAGAGCTTGGCCATGGCCTTGAGGCCGACGGGGCTGAAGGTTTCCCGGAGGAATGTCTTTCCCCCGGGGGGAACGTGGATGAAGCGATTGCGTCCCATCCAGAACACGACGGTAGCGAGGACCATAAGCACCCCGGGCACTCCGAATGCAAGGTGAGGGCCGTACCATTCTAGGAGCCATGGGGTGAGCATGGTGGAGAGGAAGGCACCAAGGTTGATGGACCAGTAAAAGTAATTGAACACCCGGGTTACGAGATGACTGTTGGACTTTCCAAACTGGTCGCCGACGTGGGCAGAAACGCAGGGTTTAATTCCTCCAGAACCGAGCGATATAAGGACCAGTCCTGCAATAAACCAGATTGCGGCATTACCCTGAATCCCCATCAGCGCAAGCGCAGCGTGGCCTGCACAGTAGACAATGGAGAGACGGATGATAGTTTTGTACTTTCCAAAGACAGAGTCCGATATGAAGGCTCCGAGAAGAGGAGTGATGTAGACTGCGAAGGTAAAGAGATGGACCTTCTCAGTAGCAGAAGCCTCGCCCATGGCCTGTCCTGGAGTGTCATTCATGAGCCATAGATACTTGGTCATGAAGACTGCCAGAATGGTCTTCATGCCGTAGAAACTAAATCGTTCGGCAGCCTCGTTGCCGATGATGAAGGGAATGCCCGAGGGCATGCCGGTCAGTTTAGGATCCGGGGAAGTGCGGTATGTGCTCATCGAAGTTGGATATAATGCCTTTTTTCTTGGGTGTTGCCAAGCGTTCAGATTAGAAAATCTATATATGGGTTAAAAGTAAAAGACACTATAGTCTTATGATTTTTTTTCATCGATCCTTCAAGATGAAGGTTCTTGGTTGGATACTTCTTTTTGGATCCTGATTTTGTGCCGGTTCAATGTCCACCATAAAAAAACAAGTAAGACAGAATGAGCGAACAATGAAAAATATCCTGAAATTTGCATTAATCTATCATCACCTGAGGTGTTAACTATAGGTAGAACCAATAAGTAAACTGGAGAAGCGATGGCGGAGAGGCCAGCAAGTAAAACTGGAATAGTTTCAATTCCTCTGACCCCTAAAATTGAACTGGTCAGGAGTGGTACGAACCAACCTAATATCACAAATAATAATAATGTTCTCTTACCAAATCGTTCAAGGATAGCATGGTAGCACATCGCATAAAGAATGAGTCCTAGAGGAATGATTCTTAGAATTGTGGGATTGTATTTGGTAGCATCGATTCCGACAAGATTAGGTGCGTACTGTATTATAATTGACCATGCAGCAAAGGTTAAGATGGAGAAGCCCAAAGCATGCCATAGTCCTGTCGCACCATCCGCATTGAGTGGAGCTTTAATTTTTTCCTTGTTTTGATTTTCAGATGTTTTTTTTGTTGGTTCTGAGTTGCTTACAAGTTTGCGTGCCTTTCGTAATGCACGGGTAAATTTATCGGAATCAGGCGTGGTAATGGTTATCATCCCAAAGGTAAGCGCTAGGAACCCTATTCCTAATGACGCTAGAATGCCTGATTGAGTGAGAGTATCTACCGCTTCCTGCGTATCGATTTGCTCAATGTCATTGCTGTTTTCATTCTTTTCCGAGGTCCGTTGCTCAATGAGTATTTCTGCGGCTCTCTGTGATCTTCCCCCTGTGAATTGAGTTTTATCTTTAATGATAGGAAGAGCGTTTCCCGTTATCAGAGTTAGTATCCAAAAGTGAACGACAAAGGAAAAGTTTTTACCCAACAAATGGTTCGTTGGTTGCCGCCATTTGCGATATAAAATGGATAAGAATATTACAATTAGTGAGCATTGGATTAGGAGAGAAAAGTTTACTGTGTTTAGTTTCCATTCAAAAAGTAACACTTCACCAATTTTTTCTGGTGACGGGAAGCCTCCAAAAATAGGACCTCTTACACTTTCAAATTGTTCGATAATTACTGGCCTCATGGTCAAGTATTCAAAAAAAACAAATCCTAATTGGCTAAAAGTGGGTAAAACAAAATAAAGCAGGATTACCATGATTTGTGCAACGCGACCAGCAAAGTGCCTTCGCTTGACTATTGTTCCGGCAACACAACCTGTCAGATGATAAAGGATAGCAGAGGTTAAAAGTATTCCATATACTTCGCTGATGACTCCTAGAGGAATATTTCCTTCATTGATACAAAAAATAGTAAAGGGTAAGGTCACAGCGAAGAGAACATATTCCCGGACTGGTAATCCAAACAGATAACCGACAATTTTTGCCAACGGAGTCATCGGAGTGAGCCTTTGATAGTCAATCATTCCGTCCGCTGATTCTCGAGAAATTCCTCCAGCAACGCTTCCGGTTCCCATGAACAGAAGGATGACCATTTGGAAGAAAAGTATTGGATAAAAGGCATCTTTGGCGGCAGCGGGGGGGCTAGCTTTTAGCCGATACAATGATGAGTAATAGAATAGGAAAAATATGCTCGTTGCTACTGTCAGTACGAGTATTATCCATGTGATAAGAGGAGCGGGACGGAGTCTGGATCGGGTATATCGAAGAAATATTGGATTAACCCATATTTGCCACCATGGAACTGGTCTAAGATTTTCGGTCATTGATTCTGCTCCGGTTTTTGAGTGGTTGTATTCGAATCAATTTCAAGGAGTATCTGCTCTATACTCTTCTTACGTTCGTAGAGTCCTTTAATAAGGAATCCAGCGTCAATGATTTCTTTGATTAGTCGAGCCTGTTCACCATCTTTACCTTTAAAGGTGAAGATGATGTCTTCATTAGAGGTAATGGGTTGATTGATTCCATGCTTGATAATAAGAAATTCTAAGAGTGGCGCTGGGTCGCCTAGGCAACTCACCACTAGGTTTCTTTCTTCTGAGCTGCGCCGGGAAATTACATCTTTTATTTTTCCGGAGTCGACAAGGATCCCCTTAGACATCATACCTACCATAGTGCACATATCTTCAAGCTCGGAAAGTATGTGAGAACTAAGTAATACAGCAGCGCCTTCATCAGCTAATTCTCTTACTGTGTTTCTGAGTGCCTGTCGTGACACTGGATCCATCCCGCTTGCCGGTTCATCAAGAAGAAATAAAGAGGGTCGATGAATTAGAGTCTTGGCTAGAACGAGCCTTTGCATCATTCCTCGTGATAGGCTCTTGCAGAACTCTTCTCTTTTATCATATAGCGAAACTTTGTTAAGACACTCTTCAATTCTTAATCGCCGATCAGTTCTGTTGAGTCCGTGAGCACTTGCGAATAGATCAAGAAATTCCCAGACTTTTAAGTCCGTTGCAATTGGAGCCAGATCAGGCATGTAACCGAGATGTTTCCGCGCTTCTTCAGGATATAGAGAAATATCTACTCCACCTATGAAGACGTCTCCGTAAGTGGGTTCCATGAGAGTAGCCAGTACTTTAAAGCTACTAGTTTTGCCTGCCCCGTTAGGACCAATTAGACCATAAATTTCACCCTTAGGAACATTCAGACACAGCTCATTCACTGCCACAAATTTCCCGTAATCAACTCTCATGTCGATCGTTTGGACCGCATATTCTTGATTATTGGAGGAGTTTTTGAGCACCGTATTCTATTATCTGCTGTATAGATCTCTTTGCAAGAATCCGAAGAATAATATTATTGAGGAGTGAATGTCTTGATCAAGATAGCTATTAAGGTTTCAATTCTTAAACTATGAGTAGATCTCGCCGCAATTTCTTGCAAAAGGCTTCATTGGCATCAGTTCCACTAATTGTGAATTCATCAGTCCTTGGTAGAGGAGGAGCCACTTCGCCTAATTCAAGAGTTCAGTTAGCGTGCATCGGGGTCGGAGGCCAAGGAACGGGTAACATGAATAATTTTTTGCAAGATGATCGCGTCAAAGTGCTTGCAATTTGTGATGTGGATCAGAATCACAGGAGCCGCGCCTTAGGTATTGCAAAATTGAATGATGAGGATGGATATAACGATTATCGGGAATTAATGAACAGGAAGGACATTGATGCTGTAATGATAGCAACACCAGATCATTGGCATTCTCTTATTACTCTTGCTGCGGCCAGATCTGGGAAAGACATTTATTGCGAAAAGCCATTAACGGCGAGTATTGGGGAAGGTCGTTTGGTGTCTGATGTTGTCAAAAATGAAAAGAGGGTATTGCAGTGCGGTACTTGGAGGCGTTCAGGGATTCACACACGAATGGCTTGTGAATGGGTCAGGAACGGTTACATCGGAGATTTAAAAAAAGTTAAGATTGGAGTTCCGGGCACTTTTCATATTCAAGGAGGTTATAGTGGAACGGAAGAACCACAGGAGATACCCAAAGGGTTTGATTATAAAATGTGGTCAGCTACGACGCCTGATGCTCCTTATACCGCGGCCCGGTGCCATTTTAATTTTAGGTGGATTAATGATTATGCTCCGGGATATGTTACTGACTGGGGAGCTCATTTCATTGATGTTGCTCATTGGGGTATGAATACAGATGATACAGGTCCCATTGAGATCTCTACGAATAATGTAAAGAGGCGAGGAAAGGGATTCTATGATGCGATTGAAAGCTTTCATATCCGTTATCTTTATAATTGTGGTGTTGAGATGACACTTTTTAGTACTAACGATTCTTCATTATGGGGAACTAAGTTCATAGGTGCCGAAGGATCTATTTTTGTAGAAAATCAGAAATTGATAACAGATCCTCCTGCACTCTTAAGAAAAAAACTTAATGGAAACGATGAGAGGCTTTATGTTTCGAAGCACCATCATCGTAATTTTATTGATTGTGTTTTTTCTCGCAAGAGAACTGCATCTTCCGTTGAATCAGCTCACCGAGCAGCAAGTGCGTGCCATCTTGGATCGATTGCAGCGCACATAGGTAAATCACTTAAGTTTAACCCTAAGAAGGAAAAGTTCCTTGGAGATTCAGAGGCAAATGATTTATTGATGAGGAAATTTCATGGAAAATGGAAGTTATCTTGAGGTATTTTTTTAGAGTCGATGCCTGATTAGATGGGGCGAGTATGTCAAAAAAGTAGGGGATCGATCTAAAAATTATCATTTTAACGATACTTTCTTTACAATAATTCAATATATCTGAGGAAAATTGTTGCAGTTTCTATTCTAGGATATAAGTAACGCAATGGATATTTATGTAGGGAACCTCCCTTTTAATCTTGATGAGCAAACGGTGATTGATGCATTTTCCGAGTACGGGAGTGTGGCTAGATTTAAAATGATCACTGATAGAGAGACTGGCAGACCGAGAGGATTTGGTTTCATAACGATGGATGACGATGCGCAGGCTGAGGCAGCAATTAATGCGATGGACGGCCAAGAAATTGGTGGGCGTGCAGTTCGAGTTAATGCAGCACAGCAGAAGAGCGGCGGCGGCGGCGGCGGCGGCGGCGGCGGAAGAGATAGAGATAGGCGCTACTAAGGCGATCCTATATTCTATTTTTTCTTTTAACCTCAGTTCCTGTTTGAGGCGAATCCCATGAAAAGGAGACTTCTTGGGAATACTGGCGTAGAGTTATCCGAAGTCGGTTTTGGAGCTTGGCAGATTGGAGCTGATTGGGGAACTGAAATACCAAAGGATCTAGCGATTTCATCTCTGCACGCTGCAGTAGATGCTGGTATTAACTTCATTGATACGGCTGATGTTTATGGAGCCGGACGCTCCGAAACTATCATTGGTGAATTTCTCAAAGAGCGTAATGAAACTATTTATGTGGCAACGAAGATGGGCCGGGGATCTTTGGAATGGACTGATAGTTATGATCAGATTGCGCAGGCTGCGGAGGATTCCTGTAAGAGGTTAGGGGTGTCCGCACTCGATCTGATTCAATTACATTGCATTCCTGAACAAACGCTCATGGCAGGTAAAGCTTTTGAGAGTCTTGAAAAAATTAAAGATGCAGGGCTCATTAAAAATTATGGAGCGAGCGTTGAGACAATAGAAGAGGCACTATTTTGTATTCGTAATTCATCAGCATCCACTTTACAGGTCATCTTTAATATTTTCCGTCAGCGCGTGATTTCAGATTTACTGCAAGCGGCTTCCCGTAACCGTGTTGGGATCATTGCCAGGGTCCCTTTAGCTAGTGGCTTATTGAGTGGAAAATTTACACAAGACCATAATTTTGCCGAAAATGATCACAGGAATTTTAATTGTGATGGCCAAATGTTTAACGTAGGAGAGACCTTTGCTGGAGTCCCCTTTGAACTGGGTGTGAATTTTGCATCTGAAGTGAATTGTATTCTTGAAGATCAACTCCCAGATGCGAGTCTGGCTCAGAAATCGTTAAGATGGATCCTTGACCATGAAGAGGTGACTACCGTAATACCCGGTGCAAAGGACCCGGAGCAGACCCGTGAAAATGCTGCTGTATCAGCGTTCGATTCTCTTTCAGAGGAATCTCATTCGAAGCTAAGTGAACTTTATAAAGAGAAGATAGATAAACAGGTAAGGGGCAGATATTAGGGGCTGAATTAATGGTGGCCCTATTCAGGGCTTCCATGGATCAATGTTACTGCCTTTGGGTTGAAGAAATTTTGCATTAACTTGTTCGTACCATTTATGTAACTTAGTGCGCATCGAAAGAACTGTCTTTGGATGCATTTTAGCAATGTCGTTTCTTTCTCCAGGATCGTTATTCAAATCAAAGAGATGAATCCTTCCATCTTCATACCTTTCAATGAGTTTCATTTTACCTTCTCTGATCGCCCCTCCAGGAAATCCTCCCTGATTAGAGTAATGAGGATAATGCCAATACAGTGAGTCTCTTTTGGGATTTGATTTCGGATCCTTTAGCATTGCAGCTAAGCTTATCCCATCCAAGTGCTGCTTGGGCCTCTGGTCAATTTTCGCAAGTTCAAGAATGGTAGGATAAAAATCTGTGCTGATGACGGGCACATTAGATGTTCCTGCGTCAATTAGTGAAGGGTATTTTATGATGAATGGTTCCTTTATTCCTCCCTCATAAACCCAGCCCTTTCCTCCCCGAAGTGGTAAGTTGGAAGTTGGTGACCCTTCTGATGTCGATAAACCTCCATTATCTGATGTAAAACAAATGATAGTTTCTTTTTCAATTCCAAGTTCTGTTAATTTGTTAAGAACCTTTCCAACGGCCTGATCCATTTTTTCAACCATTGCAGCATAAGTCGCATGTTTTTGGAGGATGCGAACTCTTCTTTGTTTTGCACCGGGCCAGACTTGTTCTTCCGGTCCAAATTCATCACCTTTTATTTTTTTTGCCTGTTCCTGATATTTTTGCACCATTTCTTTAGGCGCTTGGAGTGGTGTGTGAACGTTGTAAAAGGATAAGTAGATTAGAAAAGGGTCCTCCTTTGCATGAAAAATATCGATGATTCCCAATGCCTCATTTGCAAGCCTGTCAGTCAGGTATTCTCCCTCTTTAAGATTTTTGAGGCGTGGATTTTTGTATGGTGAAAAGTATCCGCCAGGAGGGCTTCCCCGATTATGACCACCAATATTAATATCAAAGCCCTGGTTTTCGGGCCAGAATTCGGGCGTTGGCCCAAGGTGCCATTTGCCAAGGAACGCAGTTCTGTAACCTGCTTCTTTCAGCGCTTCGGCTAATGTGAATTCCGCGAGAGGCATTTTGCTGGTCAATGGGGCAGGCTTAAATTTTCCCGACCGTGTTCCGCTGAACCAATTTGTAGCACCGATTCTGCTCGGATACTTTCCAGTCATGATACTGTATCTTGTTGGGCTACATACCGGATTAGCAGCGTAACCGTTGGTGAATTTTACTCCGGTCGCTGCGAGTCGATCTATGTTAGGGGTTTTATAGAAAGTTTTCGGGTTGTAAGCGCCGATATCCATGTAACCGAGGTCATCTACAAGGAAGAAGATGACATTTGGTCTTGCTGATAATTTTGCAGTTGCAAGGACCAGAAAAGTAAAGATGAGCAGTCTCATTGATTCGGCATTAGTAGCTGTTTTAAGATAAACTATCAATCAATGAAATAAGCACACTTTATTTTAGCATTCTTAGATATCAATATGACTATCATTGAACTTTTCTCTTTTAAAAAGTATCGCCGATTGTTTTATGGTTTTTTTTAGGTTAGGGGTTTTAAAATTATAATTAAATTAATAGTAGAATGATTGCTAAAAACAAACTCACGAACCGGATCACCCTTATTATTTTTCTTTTATTAGGAATAGGGTTTTCATTTTTAAACAATGCTTTTGCCCAGAGGGGAGAAGACAAAGGCCGGGGCGGAAATAAGAATTCTCGTGCCAATGAGCAAAGAGGTGGAGAGCGTCGGGGCGCAGATATAGAGGCGATGCGTAAAGCTATCGCAGAACGTTTACGAAGTGGTGCTGATATGGAGTCCATCCGTAAAGGAATTGCAGATCGCGTGAAAAAAGGCCTCATTAAAAGAGAAGATGCGGGTAAGATTTTGGAAGGACTTAGCAAGCGCGCGGAAGGTGCTAGACGTGGTCAGAGTAATCAGAGAAAAGAAAATGGGGACGATTCTCTAGAGCATCTCATGAATGAATTGCGTCGAGACATTCGTGGGTCTCAAGAAAGGGGTGATCGTCGAAAAGCAGAAGAATTGATGCATGAATTACGGGAATTAGAAGAAAAGCATCATAATAGAAATAAGCATGATGAGGAGGAGCATGATAGAGAGAGGCATGATAAGGAGAGACATGATAGGGAGAGGCATGATAGGGAGAGGCATGATAAGGAGAGACATGATGAAGAACGCGAATTACATAAATGGGCTGAAGGTATGGAAAATCATATGAAGCAATTACATAGGCGCATTGATGAAATGAGCCATGTGATTGAATCTATGAGGAGAGAAATTGAACGTCTGCACAGAGAGAGGGACCAGGCTAACCGCCGTCAGCACGATAACCGTCAGCACGATAACCGTCAGCACGATAACCGTCAGCACGATAACCGGCAGCACGATAACCGGCAGCACGATAACCGGCGGCAGCACGATAACCGGCAGAAAAATAACCGGCAGGCATAGGCTGGTATTAGATTACCTTTTCAGTTCAGCGGCAATAGATTCAGCAACTAGAGATGCTAATTTTTTTGACCCCTGAGAGGTGAAATGTACATTGGCTTTGCGGCCCACTTCATCCCAATTTTCTTTAGAAAAGCTATATAGGTCATTGGTGGGTATTTTATATTTCACCATAATCTCTGCAGCCGCTTTGTTGTATTTGCCTGAGTCTCCGACTAAACGGCCTTTCGAGCCTTCTGGGACGGGAGTTGTGTTTCTCCATATTAATTTAGCTCCTGTTTTTTTCATGGTCTGAACCAGCTGATCCAGATTCTTACGGTACTCTTCAATAGGGACTTGTTGTTTATTTGATGGAATATTGGGATCCGCGAGATTTTCTCCTTTTGGCCCCATGTACTTCAAATCATGTAGCCCCCAATTAAAATGAATCACATCCCATTTTTTGTTTCCTAACCATTCATTGATACTGCCTAGCCCGTGTTTAGTAGAAGCGCAGTTTGCCGGTGGGCGGTGAACGTTGGCGAAATTTTCTAGAATCTCTCGGACAGGTATTGTGTAACCAATTGAAATTGAATCTCCAATGATTAAAACTCTAGGCAGGTCAGGCTCATCCTTAATTTGTTGTAATGGGCCTTTTGTGGCGGACTTGCCCTTTAGCGGAAGAAGTTTCAAATTGAGCTGAGCATTTCCTTTAATAGGATATTCCGGTTCATATTCGCCGACACTGCCGCCAGGATCAGATCCGACAGCCAGTCCATCAATTGGCATAATCTTCAGTGGGGCCACTTTGCCTGATCCAGATAATTTATTATTAATGGATATAAAGACATCTCCCTCAGATGTCATTTTGGCTTTGAAGTTAAAGTCCAATGAAGAGAGAGGATCTTTGGTCTGGACTCTGCTTATTTGTCCATTAACACAAGTTATAAAGCGAAGATATCTGTTGTGTAATAATAACGCGAATCCTTGTGCATCACCTCCTTGGGCAATGATTACACCATTCGGTTCAGATGATTCTACTTTTCCTTCAAGGAGGATTCCGCGGTTTGCTATGTTGGGTGATTTTTCCTGAGATAGCCGGTCGCCTGATTTTAAACTAAATGATTCCTGATCATTTAGTTTTTTTTTACCCTTGGCTTACCTCTCCATGTTCCGACCGGTGAAACGTTGGCTCTGTCAGCATATTCCTGATAGGCCTTTGATAGTTCTTTAACAATTTCCGTTTTCTCTTTTGAAAGGTCGTTAAGCTCTGTCCTATCCTTTGCTATGTCATAGAGTTCCCAAGGCCTGTTTTCCTTAGATACAAGCTTCCAATCTCCTTTCCGTATAGCTCGATTGCCTTCGTGTTCCCAATAAAGAGCATCTCGCTGAATCTTATTTCCTTTGAAGACAGTGTTTAGACTTTTCCCTTCCAAAGGTTTTATTTTTTTCCCATTTCTTTCTTTTGGATAATTAACTTTTCCTAACTCTACACAAGTCGCCATTATATCAATGAGATGCCCTGGTTGATGATCAATTTTGCCTTTGCGCTTAATGCCTTCTGGCCAGTGAGCAATTAATGGTGTGCTTATTCCGCCTTCATGAACCCAGTGCTTATATTCTCTGAACGGGGTATTTGAGACGTTGGCCCATCCCAGACCATATCCTATGTATGTGTCTGCAGGACCAGGCATGACGCCTGGGCCAGTGCGTACCGGGTAACCGTCTCGGGTCTGAATAGGTTGCATTCTTGGTTGTAACTGATCTTTTTTCATCGGGGGAAAGCTTGGATTTTCCGGCCTGGGGCCAGTTGATTTATTTTTCCCTCTTCCAAACGCTTCAGCGCATCCGCCATTATCTTCTAAGTACAAGATCAGCGTATTATCAATTTTTCCTGTACTCTTTAGAGTATCAACAATTTTACCAATTCCCTGATCCATTTCATCTACCATTGCAGCGTAGACTTCCATGCAGCGTATTTCCCATTCCTGCTCTTTGACTCTGCCCCATTCCCAAGGCGGAGGAGATAGTTTGGTGTTCTTCTTAATGATTCCTAGTTCCTTCATTTTTTGGAACCTTTTTTCACGGATGATTTTATAACCCGCATCGTATTTGCCTTTGTATTTAGCAATGGTTTTCTCACGAGCATGCATTGGCCAGTGTGCTGCAGTGAAAGAAACATAACAAAAGAACGGATCATTGGGTTTTGATTCTACATGCTCCTTAATGTAGCGGGTCGTTTGGTCAACAATAGCATCCGTATAAAACCATGGATCCTTTGGATTATATTCGGGATCATTTTCCGGAGTGATTTGGGTATTGTCTCGGGTTAATGTGTTTGGATCCCAAAGTGATCCTGCTCCATGAATTGTCCCGTAGAAACGATCAAAACCTCTTTGTATTGGCCAGTTATTTTTTGGTCCATCAGGAGAGATGTGCTTAGTGACATGCCATTTTCCGGCCATATATGTGCCATATCCTGACGTTTTAAGAGCTTCCGCGATGGTCAGACATTCACGGTTCAGTTCACCTCTGTAACCATCGTGACCACGGTCAACCATCATCCAGCCAACGCCTGCCTGATGAGGATACAGACCACTAAGTAATGAGGCTCTAGTGGGACAGCAGCGGGCAGTATTGTAGAATTGAGTGAATCGTAATCCATTACCGGCAAGTTTATCGAGTCTTGGCGTATCAATTTCACTTCCATAGCACCCTATGTCTGATATGCCCATATCATCCGACATGATAACAATGATATTGGGCCGTTCTGCGGCGCATATTGAGATGGATAAACTGATGCTAATTAAGATTTTGGTGAGGATCGACTTCATGGAATTTTTTTGAGATTTATTGATCAATCGAATTCTCCTCCAATGTCATTTTATGAATTGGTGAAGATTACGGGCTCGATTTTCAGTTTCGTTAAAGGAAATTTCTATTCTTCCTTTAGCATGCCCAACTTTGCGAGTTTTGGCCAAATAACAGCTCTGCAGTACCCGTAAGTTTTATTGTTATCAAAGAAGTCCTGATGATAATCCTCTGCTGGATAGAATTTACTGGCCTTAGTAATTTCCGTTACTATGGGGCTATCAAATTTGCCTGACTTATTCTTTTTGGCTCTGGAGTTTTCTGCCACTTTTTTTTGTTCTTCGTTTTGATAGAATATGGCAGAACGGTATTGGGTTCCTTCATCTGCTCCTTGTCTGTTTAAAGTTGTTGGGTCATGCAATTCCCAAAAAACTTCGAGTAATTTATCAAAAGATAATTCTTTAGGATTGAATTTAACTCTTACTATTTCTGCATGGCCAGTCGTACCAGTGGTTATATCTTTATATGTAGGATTCTTTGTTTGTCCTCCCATATAACCAGATTCTACGGTTTTGACACCCTTGACTCTTTCAAGGACAGCTTCAATGCACCAGAAGCAGCCTGCTCCAAGGTCAATGGTCTCTAGTTTAGCCTGTTCTTCTTTTGAGATTTTCTTTTGGGTAACTTTGTCTATTGGTTTCACTCTTTTTCCCCCGAGGATGGCCTGACCAGCGAAAGCAAAAGTTGCTGTCACGAGCACTGCAGCGATTATTTTAGTTAAATTTCGGATCATGTATTTTGTTTTATACAATATCCCAGTGACAGGAGGTTAAGTCAATGCATCAGAGTCCTGATTATGCTTCTTTCTTGCAAGAATCTTTAGAATTTTTAAGTTTATTATTATGATAAAAGGACTTTCTTTGTTTTTCATTATTTTAAATGCTTCTTTTCTTTTTGCTGGCCAGACTGTTCAAAAAATGAAGGAGCAGGTCAGTGGGCAAAAACTTTCTTATTTGATCCACGTCCCTGAAGGGGCCGCTCCTGCGGATGGGTGGCCGATGCTTCTTTTTCTTCATGGGGCCGGAGAGAGAGGAAAAAATCTAGAGAAGGTCAAAGTTCATGGGCCGCCAAAACTAATTGATAAGTTTCCGGAGTTGAAAAAATCTGTAGTTGTTTCTCCGCAATGTCCACGTGGTAGCTGGTGGGTTTCAAAGACTCTAATGGCGCTCGTTAAAGAAGTATTGAGTTCTCATGGAAAAAAAATAAATGATCAGAGAATCTATGTGACTGGTCTGAGTATGGGAGGTTATGGATCTTGGGACTTAATCTCAAAGAACCGTGATTTCTTTGCAGCAGCGGCTCCTATTTGTGGAGGAGGTAGCATTGAACGATTGAAAAGAATACTTAAAATAAAAGGTGCTGAGCCCTTTGATATTGACGACCTGACTAGGGTGAAGGATATGCCTATTTGGGCCTTCCATGGTTCCAATGATGATGTGGTACCGCAAAGGGAAAGTGAGGTCTTGATTGGGGCTTTAAAAGAAGCCGGTAACAAGAATGTCAAATTCACTTCGTACAAAGGAGTGGGTCATGACTCATGGACTCGGACCTACAGTAACCCAAAATTCTATAAATGGCTGTACTCACATGAGCGGTAGAAATGAGGGACGGAAGAAGTAAAGTCTTTTAGTTTTGTATCACTTTAAAGAACAGCGCCTTGGCTTCGGGGCCTTCCGGATTTTCAAAACGGAAAGTTGTAGATTCTCCGCCCGACTCGATACTGTCATCGATGTCTGCGTCCCAGTTCTCGAGCGATGTATTGTATAAGAGTAAATAGGTTCTTCCTGGCTTTGATTCCCATGTCAGTTCTATCTCATCGGATTGCAGGTCATAGGTGATTGATGTGATTTGAAATGGTAATTTTGATCCGATTGGACTCGATCCTAAGGCAAGTTCTTCAATTGATTCCGGTTCAAGTACCATGTTCCACATGGCGATATCGTCGGCCAGCCCAAAATATCCATTTCCACCGCCGTTACGTCCACCAATGATCAAATTACCACTGCCGTTCGGAGCACGTTTACTGCCTTCCCAATCAAGGCTACCATCAAGGTAAATCTTACCAGTACCGTCCAACCCATTTTCATCTAGATCACCGTCATATGTCCAGGCAGCATGGATCCAACCATCTTCGTCTGCCTCAAGATAACCATTGAGATTTGTGGCGCCGTTCGTGTCTGCTCCCCAGTGAGCTTGGTGCAGGAATCCTCCGTTACGAATGCCATTGTGAATTCCTTGGTTTGTCTGACCGAATAGGAACTTGTCACCTCCGAGATTAGTTGGTTTTAACCATGCACTCATGGTATAACTGCCATTTCCATTGATAATTTCTGCCATGTCAACGCCAGGAACATTGAGAAGTCCATCACTGAATTTAATTGCAGTTCCCGGACTAGACCCTTGTGGTGCTCCCCCTATGACTCCTAACTCAGTCTGACCTGGTCGGGTCACATCCGCATCATTACCCCTTTCTGCCTTATCAGTTACTAGATCTCCCTCATCCCCTTCGAAATCATAAAAGAAAAGAGGTTCGTCGATGGGTGGTGCTGGAGGCACACTGTTCGCATTGAGTGGATTGCTACCGACTTCTATCTCTTTCAAATCCGAGTATCCGTCACCGTCCGTATCATCCTTGGTCGGATCAGTGCCGGCAGCTTTTTCCTCGCTGTCGCTGAGTCCGTCATTATCTGTGTCCGGATTTAGGGGAGATGATTTTCCGGCGACTTCGGTACCATCATCTAATCCATCCTCGTCAGAGTCGGCTTTGTTTGGGTTCGTTTTATTTTCGTATTCGTCCGCATTTGTAAGGCCGTCCTGATCAGGATCAGCTTCAGGGTCATCGACTCCGTTCCTGTCTTCCCAGAAATCTGGCAACCCGTCATTATCATCATCAGCATTGTTCTCAGGGAACGGGCTAGCTCCTTCAGCTAGGCTAGCAATAATTTTTTCATTAAGTGCATCGTTCCATACTGCAATGTCATCAATGAGACCAATGTAACCGGATTCACCGCCATTTCGTCCGCCGATAATTAGATTGCCACTGCCGTTCGGAGCACGCTTGGCTCCTTCCCAGTCAAGAACACCATCGAGGTAAATCTTACCCGTGTCGGATTCTCCATCATAGGTCCATGCCGCGTGGATCCATCCGTCCGGATCCTTATCTAAATAATTATTTAGGTTCGTGGCACCGTTCGTATCTGCTCCCCAGTGCGCTTGATGTAGGAATCCACCGTTGCGGATGCCGTTGTGAATTCCCTGGACCGTTTGGCCCCAGAGAAACTTCTCGCCTCCAAGGTCGGTCGGTTTCAACCATGCAGCGTAGGTGTAACTTCCTTCACCGCTTATTATATCACTTAAATTAATTCCCGGAACGTTCAGTAAACCATTGTTCAGTTCGGCTGCAGTTTCTGGACTCGATCCGCCTGGTGCTCCTCCTTCGATCCCTAGAGTAGTTTGGCCTGGCCGGGTCACTTCTGCGTCATTTCCTGAGCCGCTCTTATCTGTCACTGTATTGCCATTATCGCCTTCGAAATCGTAAAAGAGAATAGGACTGAGTCCATCAGGATAGCTGTTGTTGTCGAGGGGATCTGTCTGTGCGGCTATTTCTGCCTGGTCCGAATAACCGTCCCCGTCCGTATCTATTTCTGTTGGGTCCGTTCCGATTTCGCTTTCTTTACCATCCTCGAGCCCGTCCCCGTCAGTGTCTTTAAGGAAGGGGGATGTGCCTAAAGAAATTTCTTTTCCATCATTGAGTCCATCATCGTCCGTGTCTGCTTCTTCAGGGTCCGTCCCTTCCTCAAATTCATCAATATTAGTTAGCCCATCCTGATCGGGATCAGAATCAGGGTCATCTACACCGTACCTGTCTTCCCACCAGTCCGGTAATCCGTCCTCGTCAGCATCTGCATTCTCCCTTGAGTTCGGATTAGCTCCATTGGCTAAAGAGACGATAAATTCTTCACTCTGGACATCTTCCCAGATTGCGACCTCGTCAATGAGTCCAACGTAACCATTTCCACCGCCGTTACGTCCACCAATGATCAGGTTTCCGCTACCGTTTGGTGCACGCTTGGCGCCTTCGTAGTCAAGTTCGCCATCTAAATACATTTTACCTGTGTCGGATTCACCGTCATATGTCCAAACTGCATGGATCCATCCGTCCAAATCATCAGCTAAATAATCATTCAAGTTCGTGGCACCGTTCGTATCCGCTCCCCAGTGAGCCTGATGCAGGAATCCGTTGTTGCGGATGCCGTTGTGAATTCCCTGATTCGTCTGACCGAAGAGGAACTTGTCCCCGCTGAGATTAGTAGGTTTGAGCCATGCGCTGAATGTGTAACTGCCTTCGCCGCTGATGATTTTTGATAAATTAATGCCCGGCACATTAATAAGCCCATCATTGAATTCGGCTGCAGTTGTGGGGCTAGATCCTCCTGGCGCTCCTCCTTTGATTCCTAGGTAAGTCTGCTCTGGGCGGGTCACTTCCGCATCATTACCCCAATTCCCTTTGTCTTTGACTATGTTTCCTTGGTCTCCTTCAAAATCGTAATAAGCTAAAAGAGGAGGAGGTGTGCTGTTGTCATCATTGGGGTCACTGCCATTAACGACTTCAATTCCGTCCATGTAACCGTCCCCATCCGTGTCCGGATCCGTCGGATCCGTTTTTGCGGTAATTTCGGCGCCATCATTTAAACCATCGTTGTCTGTATCTGCATTCGATGGATCTGTTCCGTCATCGATTTCAGTAAAATCATCCAACCCATCATCATCAGAATCTGATTTGGTCGGATCACTTATCCTCAATTTGTATTCTTCAGCATTAGTGAGCCCGTCCTTATCAAAGTCAGCCTCTTCATTATTCCCATCAAGATCAGTCAAGTTGCCGGCATACTTTATCTCCCATGCATCAATGAATTCGTCCTGATCGGCATCGGCGAGTGAAGCGGTGGGGCTACCGCCCTTTGCCAGCTTTAAAATTTCGCCTTCAGAAATGAGCTTGTCCCAGATTGCGACTTCGTCAAGGAGTCCGAGGTACTGACTTTCACCGTTGTTGCGGGCACCAATGATGAGGTGGCCGCCACCGTTCGGTGCGCGCTGTGATGTTGTTCCATCTAGGACGCCATCGAGGTAGATCATGGCTATGTCAGTTGATCCATCGTAGACCCAAGCGGCATGAATCCAGCCGTTCTGATTTTCAGGAGGGTCATAGTCGCCAAGGTTCGTGTCACTGTTCCAGTCAGCGCCCCAGTGCGCACTGTGCAGGAATCCATTGTTGCGTATGCCATGGTGAATGCCCTGACTAGTTTGACCGAAGAGGAAACGCTCGCCGTCCAATGCTGAAGGTTTGATCCATGCGGTCATGGTGTAGCTACCATCACCGGAGTCACGAATTTGTGAATTCATATCAATGCTAGGGACACGAAAGTGCCCCCCAACGAGCTGAGCAGCAGCTCCTGGAGAAGGTCCAGTAGGTGCGCCTTCATCAACGAAATCCACAAAACCAGTCGCTGTGGCTATATTATCATTGAAGCTTTGGTCACTTGCTGTGGCCGACTTTCTCTCGAAGTTATAGTAGGCAATAGGGATAGGTAGCCCAGCAACGCTGTTAGGGTTTGTTGGATCTGAACCCTCATCAAGTTCAGTGCCATCATTGAAACCATCGCCGTCCGTGTCCGCATTTTGCGGGTCTGTCCTTGCTTCAAATTCATCTTCATTGGTGAGTCCGTCCTGGTCGGGGTCAGCGCCCGGGTCATCGACATCGTTCGCATCTTCCCACCAGTCAGGTAACCCGTCATCATCGTCATCGGTTCCTCCGTTGCCGAGTGGGTTTCCGTTGCCCTGAGCCAGAGCAAGAATGTCATCTGCTGATAAGACTTCGTCCCAGATGCCGATTTCATCAATGAGTCCATAGTAACCTGATCCACCACCGCTGCGTCCGCCGATGATCAGTGTTCCGCTCCCATTAGGTGCACGTTTATTGCCTTCCCAGTCAACTTTACCATCAAGATAGATTTTACCGATGTCAGATCCTCCGTCATAGGTCCATGCAGCGTGAATCCAGCCATCCTCATCTCTTGCCAAGTAGCTATTAAGGTCTGTGGCACCATTCGTGTCAGCGCCCCAGTGAGCCTGATGCAGGAATCCGTTGTTTCGAATTCCGTTGTGGATTCCCTGACTTGTCTGACCGAAGATGAACTTGTCTCCGTTGAGATCGGAGGGCTTGAGCCATGCAGTGAATGTGTAGCTACCCGAGCCGCTGATAATACTACCCAATCCTATGCCTGGAACATTCAAGAGTCCGTTCTGGAAATTGGCTGCGGTTGCTGGACTTGCTCCTGCGGGTGCTCCACCCTCGATTTCGAGTGTAGTTTGACCTGGGCGAGTCACTTCCGCGTCATTTCCTTGGTCGCTCTTATCGATCACCACGTCTCCCGAGTCACCTTCGAAGTCATAATAACCAATCGGCTCGGGGATTTGAGATTTTGCATTCATTATCAGCAAAACCATCAGTCCGGTAAAAAAAGTTACGCGTAATTGATTAATTATTTTCATAGTCATTGAATTCCTATCCTAGATGATACTGTTTCTGAATAGCTTCAATCAACATATTATTAATCTTTGTTGTGTCTTCTCTGGGACATACTTTTAGTTACCTTAATAAAACAAAGAAACCGTCACGTTAAGTGACGGTTTCTTAATCTTTTTTTATAAAAAGAGTAATTTTTATTTGTCCCTCTGGAAAGTGTCTTGATTACTTTCCTCGGTCTTTGTCTCACTAGATTCAGGTTCAGGTTCAGGTGCTGAAGAGTCTTTGCTGATCACTGTGGCGATACTACCTTTTTCAAATTCAATCTTTACATTATTATCTACCTTAACTGAGACGCTTTGTTTTTTTACGTTAGTGACTAGTCCGTGAATGCCTCCTGCTGTGATGACTTTGTCTCCTGTTCTCATAGCCTCTACCTGCTTTTGTAATTGTTTTCGTTTTTGGCTTTGGGGCCGAATCATGAGGAAATAAAATATAATAAATATCAATATCAGCGGCATGAATGACCCGAGACCTCCCGGCTGAGCTGTTTGCCCTTCGGACTGTGCTATTAAGTAGAAAAGTGTATTAGATAAGTTCATGGGGATAATCAGTTGTGATGTTTATTGCCTATGCTTGATAGGTATTGTGAACCCAAGAAGAAGTAAATCAACTATTCAATAATTTATGAAAAAGTTGGTATTATTTTTTTCCGCTGTTTTCCTGTAATTCTTTGCGCAATTCTTCAAATTTCCCAAGTTCTAAAGAGTTCCGTGTCCGTTCGAGTAAATTTATATAATAATAGAGATTGTGGAGGGTAGTTAATCGTATTCCTAAAATTTCTTCAGATTTTATTAGGTGTCTGATGTAGGCGCGGCTGAACCCGTTGCGACAAGAATAGCACGCACATCCTTCTTCTATAGGTGATGGGTCAGAAGCGAATTTTTGATTTTTTAAATTTAGTGTTCCTTGAGAAACGTAGACTGTCCCGGTCCTGGCGACTCGGGTCGGAAGGACACAGTCAAACATATCGATTCCTCTTGCGATCATTTCTATCATCTGGGATGGCGTCCCTAGACCCATCGCGTATCTGGGTTTATCCTTTGGTAAGAACGGAACCGAATTATCAACAGCTGCGATCATTTCTTTTTCAGGCTCCCCGACGCTGACTCCGCCGACGGCGTACCCATCAAATTCTAAATCAACTAGTCCTTTGGCGGATTGTTCTCTTAGATTCGAATAAATAGATCCCTGGACGATTCCAAAGTGAAGTTGTCTGTGAGAGGTTTTCCCCGCTACAGGTTTATTGTTGTTTATCCACTCTTTGCAACGAGCAGCCCATCGCAAAGTCAGGTCTCCGCTTCTTTCTGCATATTTTTCATCACATGGATAGGGAGGGCATTCATCAAATAGCATTGCTATATCTGAACCGAGTCCGGCCTGAATTTCCATTGATGTTTCAGGTCCTATGAATGTAGGGGATCCGTCCAAATGATTTTGGAAATGGACCCCTTCTTCGGTGATCTTTCTCATTTTTGCTAATGACCAGACCTGAAACCCTCCACTATCTGTTAGGATTGGCAGATCCCAGTTCATGAATGAGTGTAGGCCTCCCGTTTTCTTGATTGTTTCGAGTCCAGGACGAACGAAAAGGTGATAAGTATTTCCAAGTATAATTTGAGCTTCCAAATCCTTTAACTCATGTGGGCTAACAGATTTTACAGTTCCCTGAGTTCCTACGGGCATGAATATGGGAGTCTCTACAATTCCATGTGCAGTATTAAGCTGTCCGCGTCGAGCGAATGATCTAGGATCGGTATGTAGAACTTTAAACACCTTGTCGGACCTTGACTCTAGCATCATTTTGGGCAAGTGATCCTTATTTTACCGTATAATTATTCCTTAATACTTTTTAATGGGCTTCGGTTTGATGCTCACTTTGTCCAGTGCTAGTTTAAGTTGACCATAAATTCCCTCAGTTTTTATTGGTTATATTATGGTATGATCATTCAATTCCAGAAGGTTACTCTTTTGTTAAAGTGGTTAATATTGGTAATTGTTTTTTTTCCATTAATTAGTCAGTCAGATTCTGTTGCCCGGAAGTGGAATGAGCAGAACCTGAACGCGATTCGTCTTGATGTTCCTCATCCTCCAGTTCATGCGAGGAATCTTTTTCATGTTTCGGTTGCGATGTGGGATGCCTGGTCCGCTTTTGATACTGTTGCTGTAGGTTATCTGCATAACGAATTAGGAGTTGCGCCTGATGTTGAAAACGACGGTGTAGATTCCACGGATGTTGAAAGGGCCAGAAAAGAAGCGATAAGTTTTGCGGCTTATAGGGTTCTTCGGTCCCGCTATCAGAATTCAGTAGGTGCTGATGTGACTAGAGAGGCCCTAATTAATCAAATGATTACTCTTGGTTATGATGAGTCAAACAATTCGATTGAAGGCGATTCTCCTGCCGCTTTGGGTAATAGGATAGCGAATACCGTTCTTTCTTTTTCTTGGAATGATGGATCAGGAGAAGCAGAAAACTATGTGGATCTCACCTATGAGCCGCAAAATGATCCATTGCCTCTTGATGAGCCTAGGTTCACATTATTAACTACTTCAGACCCGAGCTATTGGCAGCCTCTGGCATTTGGAGATTTTGCTTTGACTCAGAACGGGATTGAAACGGACCTTATCCAGAATTTCCAAGGTTCTCAGTGGTTCATGGTCAGGCCCTTTGCGTTGCGAAGAAAAAGTCCTAGTGGTCTTTATGATGATCCTGGTCCTCCTCCAATCTTAGGAACATCAGGAGACCAAAAATTTAAAGATAACATTAATCAGATTATTCGATACAGCAGTTGGCTCGATCCAAGGGACCAAGTTGAAATGAATATTTCTCCCCAAATTTATGCAAATAATACACTTGGTAGAATGGACGGTAAGGGGCACGGCAATAATCCTGTCACTGGTGATCCATACTCCGAGAACAAGGTTCTTAGAGCCGATTATGGTAGGGTAATCGCTGAGTTTTGGGCTGACGGGCCTGACTCTGAAACGCCACCAGGTCATTGGAATGTAGTTGCGAATGAAGTTGCCGACGATCCAACAACGACCCGTAGAATTGAAGGGAGAGGGCCTGCAGTTAATGATTTGGAATGGGATGTTAAATGTTATTTTGCAATGAATGGGGCACAGCATGATGCCGCGACAGCGGCCTGGACATGCAAAAGAATATATGATTATGGGCGTCCGATCTCGATGTGTCGTTACATGGGTTCAAAGGGGCAATCCACAGATAAGGGAAGTCCAGGGACCTTTGCTGAGCTAACTTATGACCCTGAAGGGTTAAAACTTGAGGCAGGACTAGTTGAAATTGTGACTCCAGAAACTGCACTTCCTGGTCAGCGTCATGAGCATTTGTCTTCAAGTATAGGGTCAATTGCTATATATGCTTGGTCAGGAGAACCTGAGGATCCAGAATCTGATTTGGGTGGTGTTAACTGGATTCCAGCAATGAATTGGCTTCCTTATCAGCGTGATACTTTTGTGACTCCCGCTTTTGCTTCATACGTTTCTGGCCATTCATGTTTTTCCAGAGCAGGCGCTGAAGTCATGGCAAAAATAACGGGCAGTCCTTATTTTCCTGGAGGCTTTAAAGAGTATGTAATACCGAAAGGCTCTCTTGAATTTGAGTATGGGCCTTCTGAGGATGTTAAATTGCAATGGGCAAGTTATTATGATGCTTCAGATGAGGCAGGTATTTCTAGATTGTGGGGAGGCATTCACGTTTTGGTGGACGATTTGCCTGGACGTGTTATGGGGGCTCGTGCTGGCCTTCGTGCTTACGAATTAGCAAGAAAATATTGGGACGGAAGTATAATGAAGGAACCTGTACAGTTTTCTTTTTCGCGAGATACATCGCTACCAAAAACTACCCTGAATTGGGACCGTACTATCGGATTGTTTTATAAGGTCCAATCATCATTTGATTTAACCGACTGGTGGGATGAAACAGAATGGACCAGAGCTGAAGATATTTGGGGTAAATTTGAGGATGCGTCACCATCACCAGAAAGAGGATTTTACCGTATTTTACGATCGACTAACGGTTCCTAACACTTTGTTTTTCTAGTAAAAAGAGCCAGTCCCAGGGGAATGGAGACTTCATCCATTTTGGAGGATTTGAAAATTCAGTTGACCACGGGTAGGTGATTTTTTCTGCGCTCTTAATTTTAAATCCGAATCTGTGTGCAAGACAAACGAGTTCCTCTTCTAGATAATGTTTGGTAGGAACTCCTCCACAATCGATAATTCCACCCCTCGAAATGATTTTACCTTCTTCATCTTTCGTTTCGAATCCACCAGACAATGCTCGGCTTGAGGCGTCTCCGTTCCTAATGTTCCACTCGACGAGTCGATATTTTGAATAAAGGGCAGACTCTAGAGAAGGAGCAACTAAAACTAAATGTCCTCCTGTCTGCACAGACTTCCGGACATTAAGCCAAATCTTTTCTCTATCACTAATTGAAGGGCTCAGAATAACATTGATACATAATGCCACATCGGATGGTTTTATTTTCGGTGCGGATGCCCTAAGGTCACAAACGTCAAGATTCAAATTTTCGAGATGCTGGTGGGACTTCTTGGCCATCTCTATCATCTCTTCTGAATAGTCACATCCTTGTACTTTCTTGAAGTGCTTAGATAGTAGAGGTAGGAACTTTCCTGTTCCACATCCAAGATCGACTGCTGTTTCTTTTTTAACTTCTAATTCTTTTATGACCGATTCTATTTTACTGTCCTCGTCATTATCATAAACGCTAAGAATGTTACCCTCATAATTAGCGGCAATCCCTTTCCAATCTTCGGCTTCCATGAAGCTACTTATTGTTTTTTTCTTCCGAATATTTAATGAGACCAAGGGAATCTAGGAAAGAGTCCATTTTTTTTATGGTGTCACTGTAGGCGGACCCATCACCGCTTCCAAAGTTGAAGAATCCATGATTTTGACCCTCATAAGCATGCAACTCACAGCGCTGGCCGAGTGAGTCCATTTTCTTTTTGAATTGAAGGGCATTACTAAAGGGCACTGTCGTGTCCGCTTTGCCATGAAAAATGCAGGTAGGTGGGGTTCTAATGCTAATATGATGTAAGGGTGAAATTTTTTTCCATTCCTTACCTAACCGATTATGACCATAACCTGAAGATGAGGTGTCACATACTGGGTTAAAAAGAATTAAGGCAGCGGGAACCGAGGAGAACTTGAGGTTACCTGATTCGAATCCCTTGACAGTTCCTGTGCAAGCCGCCACGTGCCCTCCAGCGGAGCCGCCAGCAGCGACTACCTTATTTGGATCTGTTCCGAGAAGATGCGCATTTTCTCGGACCCAGCGAATTGCAGATTTACCATCTTCTACGCAATGGACAGGTTCTGTGCCATGACTTTTCTTAGTTCGATATTCGGCACTGATTGCAACTAAACCTTTTTTAGATAGATGCTCACAATGTGAGTAAAATTGTTTTGGAGTGCCACCGGTCCAACCGCCTCCAAAGAAGAAAATTATAGCTGTTCTTTTATCAGATGCTTTCCATTTTTCAGGTTTAAAAACGTGAAGTTCTATGCTTGAGCCTTTAGTTTTTTTGAATGCAACTTTCTGATCAGGACTAATTGATTCAGCATAAAGAACCTTCGAAGTTAGTAAAAGAGTAAGTACATACAGTGCTTTCCTATTCATTCTCACTATGCTGAAAAAGAATTTTTTGTTTTGCAAGCATGCATGGGAAGTATTCGCTAATGAGGCTTACCAGTCCTATACAAATGATCTATAAAATTTTTATTTAGTGAACGCCCGAAAATCGCCAATTCATCTATTCTACCTATGAAGTATCTGATGGGTGTTCTTCCATTTGAGGATTTTATACTGGAATTTCCAATTTCAGCATTGTTAAATTTTATGGAAGTTAAATCAGTTTTTGGGAAGTTATGCTCTGATATTTCTCGAGCATTTAAATAGTGGGTGACTTTCTTTTCATTGGAATTGCAAACACTAACGAGATGCAACCACTTACCGAGCATGTTTCGATCAAGTATTGGTGATGATGTAAAAGAAACATTCTTTTTATTTTGATCGTTCTGTATTTTGAGAGTGAGTTGTCCCTTAGGAGTTAATGCCCAATCAATCGAATTATTTGATTTTTCACTACTTGAAAGGAGTGAGGTTATGCGTCTTGGCATTGCATCTAAGCGGATCCATAATGAAAGAGTGATTGTCTGATAGTGTTCAGTTGATTGAAAGTGGATCCTGTCACTAGGGCTTTTGAATTCGAGGCTACCCTTGGATGGCCATCTGCCGTTTGTCCACCGGCATCCTACAATGGCTCCGTGGGAAAATTGGTTTTGAAAAGAGGCTTGGTTCACTAAACTACGTTCACGAGGACCCTGTCCTTCAAAAGTATAGAGGGCCAATATGTCCTCGTCTGCTCGCATCTCTTCGATTAAATATTGCCATTTCTGATGGCGCATTGTCGAATGTTCAAGAGAAGTTTGGGCCAGTTCCGAATATGAAATAAAAGCCATGGAGTTAGCTGGAATCTTCTGAATGCTATTAGGCTGGATGCGAAGAGCTTCTCCTGACTCAAGAGACCTCAAGGCTTTTGAGTTCTGCTTCTTTGGATCTTCATAAATGTCCACTAATCCACTGAAGCAATGCACTTCAGTTAAGTGTCCATCTTCCTCAATGTTCATTCCAAATTCTGTTCCTAAGTCAATGACTTCGATTTGAGGTGTTGATACACTAAATCCGCAAGCTTGTGGTGGCACTTGAGCTCTGAGCCTCCCTTCTCGAAGGATCGCACTGTTCTCTGAGGTGAGTTCTAGGATTGCAGGTCCTTCAAGGATAACTCTTGCTCCTGAGTAGAACTCTATAGCCGTGATTCCCGATTCAAGAATAATTTCTCCAGCATAAAGAATTCCGTTGGTTTTAGTAGGTTGCATTCCGTTATCCACGAAATTTGCTCCTACTGATTCCATGAGGATAGCCAGTCCGTCATGAGTGATGGATTCAACTTGTGCTGCCTTTGCCTCGGTAGGAGCAATGCTAACACGCTTATTTAAGAGAAGTGATAATGAGCCTGCGAATATGATAATGGCAGCAGCCGCCGCGATCCATGGCAGAGGCTTCCAGTTCGGAGTGAGTATTTGCTTAGTTGACTCGCCTTTATAAAATCGTGATGTTGATTGTGAAATTTGAATAGGTACCGCATCATTGCTGATCTCGAGCGGTATTTTAGCTCCTAATTCTAGATCCATTTGCACACACAATTCAGTGTAATCGAGATAGAATTCACAGGCTTCTGGATCTCCAGAAAGGACTTCCTTAACCCGCTTTAATTCTTCTTCGTTTGCTACGCCATCATGAAGCTTTGAAATGAGTATTTCGAGCTCTGCAAACCTATTTTCTGATTTCTTCATTATTGAATACTTTGTCTTACCTTGAAAGTTGAATTTGCCTCAATTGGTTTGAAGTGTAGCGAGTGTTTTTTCGACACATAACATTAGGTTATGACGAATGCGGTAAAGAGTCTGTGAAATGGCCCCGACCGTTCTGTTTTGATCAGCCGCGATTTTTTGCACCGAAGCGCCTGGCTTGTACCGTTCTTCTACGAGGCTACGATGGTTGTCAGATAGTTTTAATAGGCAACTTTTTAGTGCCTTAATTCTGTCAGCTGCAGCATCTTTAGCTAAACGTTCGTCATTGCGTTCAGACAGGTAATCAAGTATGTCACCATCAAAGACTAATTTTTCTCTAGCCATTTTTCTTCTAAAAGAAAGAACATGGAAGTAGGCTATTTTACACGCCCATGCGTTGAAGTTTGTTCCCTCTTCAAAAGTATCTGCCTTTTTCCAAATGGTGATGTTAGTTTCTTGTAGGAGGTCTCGTGCTCTATTGCGGTCAGTAATTAAAGTCAGCAAGTAACCGTACACTGGTCCTTGTGCTTCTGTGAGGAGTCGAACAAACTCTTCGGAATCTGACTTCATAAATTAAAATTTCCCTAGATATTCATCAGTATATGTTCAAATCAACAAAAATCTAACTCAGGGTTTACAATCATCATCATTTTTATGTTGGATGCTTTGTCTCATTTGACCATGATAATGTGATGACTGGTAATTAATGAATGGAAGTTAATAATAGACACCATTTTATATTTTTGATCGGCCTCTTTTATTTTGTTGGCTATCCCCAGCTTTTAAGTGCGGATGAAAAAATAGGCTCAAAAGAACATTGGGCTTTCGAGCCCATACAACACTCGTCTGTTCCAGAAGCAGCTGAAGGTGACCCTATTAGATGGTTCATTGCAGAGTCCCTCAATAAGGAAGGAATCGATTTTTCTTTGTCTGCGGATCGTCGGGATTGGGTTCGTAGGTTGTATTATAACCTGATAGGACTTCCTCCAAGTTACAATGAACTTAGAACATTGAGTGGTGATGTGCGTTCTGACTCTGAAATATCACGGGACCTAGTAGATACATTACTTGGTTCGCCTCAGTATGGTGAGCACTGGGCTCGGCTTTGGCTCGACGTTGCTAGATATTCGGATACGAAAGGTTATGCGTATGGATCTGAAGAATTTAATTTCCCGCATGCTTGGCTTTACCGGGATTGGGTCATTAGTGCTTTTAATAAAGACCTTTCATATAAAAATTTCGTTTTAATGCAATTGGCAGCAGATCTAATGCTTGCTCAGGGACTTTGTGACCGATCTGATTTGGCAGCGATGGGATACCTTACTCTTGGCAGGAGATTTATCAGTGTTGAACCGGATATAATAGATGATCGGATTGATGTTGTTACGCGGGGTTTAATGGGTCTTACGGTTTCATGTGCCCGTTGTCATGATCACAAGTTTGATCCAATACCTACAAAAGATTATTATGCCCTTTATGGTGTTTTCAAAAGTTCTCACGAAGAGCTCACTGCTCTGGACCTTCAAAGTTCTGATCCCTTAGTCGAATTAAATAAAAAAAAGGATTCACTGACTCAAGAATTTGAAAAGAAAGCACAAGAGCTTGAATCGCGATTTTTGATTCGTGCTGGCGAATATATGTTGGCTTCCCTTAAAATTGAGGACGTTCCTCCTCCTGATTTTGCAGAAATTATAGAAAAAGATGACCTTAATCCAGCCCAGATCCGTCGTTGGTATGAGTATTTGGTTCAGAATGATCGCAAAATGGATCCGGTTTTTGAGCCGTGGCTGGCCTTAGTAAAACTCAATGAGGAGACCTTCGCAGATGAAGCCCCAAAAATTTTAGATGGTCTTTCCGATGCCAATGATCTTGTGATCTCCAAACTTCGCGAAGTCCCTTTAATGAGTATCTCTGATGTGGCCGATTGTTATGCTGAACTTTTACAGTCCGTTGGTAAAACTGATCAAAACTCAATAGATAAGAAACAATTAGCGAATGTTGTTTCTGGTAAGGGATCGCCGATCAGAGTTCCAAGGAAGTACATTCATGATGTGGAGTGGCTATTTGATGAGGGATCCAAGACGCCCCTAAAGAAAAAACTGGCAGACATTGAACGTGAAATTATAAAGCTCGGCAAGGAGGCTCCACATTCTCTTATCCTAGTGGATCGTTCTGTCCCACTAAATGTGAACGTTTTTAATCGTGGCGATTATTCGAACCAAGGTGAGCACGTTGAACGAGGTTACTTATCCATGTTCGGTCAAGGGGCCAAGACTAAATTCACTCAGGGTTCCGGTCGGCTCGAGTTGGCTAGAAAGATTGTTTCAAAAGACAATCCTCTAACGGCCAGAGTCATTGTTAATCGAATTTGGAAATCGCATTTTGGTGAAGGATTGGTCAAAACTGAAAG
This sequence comes from Verrucomicrobiaceae bacterium, assembly GCA_004211885.1. Lineage (GTDB taxonomy): Bacteria > Verrucomicrobiota > Verrucomicrobiia > Verrucomicrobiales > DEV007 > EC70. The sequence continues at coordinate 16,807 of SHBV01000010.1, read as the reverse complement.
CGATTTTGGTTTGAGGAGTCGTGCCCCTAGCCATCCTAAACTTCTTGATTTTCTAGCTTCCGAATTGATAGATTCGGGTTGGTCAATAAAACACATTCAACGACTCATTGCGACTTCTTCAGTGAGTAGGATTCTTTCTTCGGCATTTCCTGCAAAGGACCCAGATAATCGTTTCTTGTCTGTTTATCCTCGCAGGCGCCTAAGTTTTGAATCAATGAGGGACACAATGTTGTCTATTTCTGGTGAACTTGATTTAAAAATAGGGGGTCCTCCCAAAGAATTGTTTGGTGGAGAAATTCCGACACGTCGTAGTATTTATGGTAAGATTGATAGACAATTTCTTCCTTCGGTCCTGAGAGTCTTTGATTTTGCTAACCCTGAATTGCATGCGCCTAGGAGATATTTAACGAACGTTCCTCAACAGGCTTTATTTTTAATGAACTCAAAGTTCACCATTGATCGGGCAAAGGCTTTATCTGCTAGGGTTCAAAATGATTATCCAGAAGGGAATACAAAGGCAAAGGTCAATAGATTCTATGAATATGTTTACGGCAGGCGACCCCATTCAGAAGAGCTAAATCGGTCAGTCCTTTTTATTAAAAATTCTGTAGATAATGAGGAGGAGGATCAAAGCTTGGCCAAAGCTTGGTCTTACGGATTCGGTAAATTTGATAAAAATTCGGGAAAAATTACAAATTATAAAGCATTGCCTTTTTTTGATGGTTCTGCCTGGGGAGGTGGATCGAAGTGGCCCGATCCTGCGTTGGGATGGGTCAGACTGACCGCTGATGGGGGGCATGTGGGTAATAGTGTCAATCATGCTGCGGTTAGGCGATGGAAGTCACCATCATCTTCGCGTATTAAAATTACAGGATCCATATCTAAGGTTGAAGCATGCGGAGACGGTATCAGGGCGTGGGTTTCAAGTAATAGGAAAGGATTAATTGCCAATTGGAAGGTTGAATTTGATAAGGAGCAACCTGTCATCATAAAGGATCTAGATGTGGAAGAAGGTGAGATAATCGACTTCATTGTCGACTGTGGAGAGATGAATGATTTTTACTGTGATGGATTCCTTTGGGCTCCTGTTATAAAATCCATGAGTGAAGAAGTGTCTTGGTCAGCTCTGACTCATTTTCCAGCTAAGGGTAACAATAATGTTAGTCTGAGTGCTTGGCAGAGATTTGCTCAAGCATTATTAATCTCTAATGAAGTAATGTTCTTAGATTAATTTCATTTGTCATTGATATGAATTTTCCTCCTTTTGATTCTAGTAGGCGTAATTTCCTGCATCGATGCGGTATGGGGATAGGGGCTCTCGGGCTTGAGGGGATCCTTCAATCTGATGCAGCAATGAATCCTGTCAGGAATCATTTTCCAATCAGGGCAAAGAGAGTCATTCATTTTTTCCTGAATGGTGGGCCCTCGCATGTTGATACTTTTGACCCGAAGCCTTCGTTAAATAAATATGAAGGAAAGGAATTGCCATTCGGTAAGCGCAGAACTGAGCGCAAGACTGGCGCAGCTTTCCCTTCACCTTTTGAATTTAAAAAGTATGGTGCCAGTGGAATAGAATTCAGTAGCATCTTTCCTAAGATTGCAGAATTTGCTGATGACATTGCAGTCATTCGATCGATGAAGGCGGAACTGCCTAATCATGAGCCTTCACTGATGCTAATGAATTGCGGAGACTCGATTCTAAGCAGACCGAGTGTTGGGTCGTGGGTCACTTACGGACTAGGATCAGAAAATAAAAATTTACCATCATTCGTTGCCATGAGCCCTGGCGGTTATCCAATTAAAGGAGCGCAGAATTGGCAGGCAGGTTTCCTGCCAGGAATATTTCAAGCGACTTTCATTGATAGTAATCATAATAAAGTCGATAAGCTTATCGAGAACATAAGGCCCCTGGGTCAAGACCCTAAGTCTCAAAGGAAGCAACTGGATTTCCTCAATTATTTGAATTCGAATCATCTTAAATCAAGAGATGAAGATCGATTACTGAATGCAAGAATTCAAAGCTTTGAATTAGCTTATCGTATGCAAATGGACGCGACTGATGCTTTTGATTTAGAACGTGAACCAAAATACATACGCGATCTTTATGGGCGGCACGTTCATGGAAGACAGACCCTGATCGCTCGTCGTCTCCTAGAACGTGGAGTTAGATACGTACAATTATGGCATGGGGCCGGCCAGCCTTGGGATAATCATGATAAGATCAAAGAAAACCATTCAAAGCTGGCCTCTCAGTTAGATTCTCCGGTCGCTGCACTTCTCCAAGACCTTAAGCAACGAGGAATGTTTGATGATACCCTAGTGATTTTCGGCGGAGAGTTTGGTAGGACTCCCACGGTAGAACTCACGGGTAGCGGTAAATCTAAGTTTGGAAGAGATCATAATCCATACGGTTTTAGCATTTGGTTAGCTGGTGGTGGGATTAAGGGTGGTACAATCTACGGAGCCACGGATGAATTTGGTTTTGAGGCCGTCGAGAACACTGTCTCAGCTCATGATCTTCACGCTACAATATTGAGTTTACTAGGCTTTGATCACGAAAGTTTCACTTACCGATATTCAGGAAGAGACTTTAGGCTAACTGACGTTTCTGGAAAAATCATCCAAGATATTATCTCTTGAGAACTCGTTTATTCTCGAGCCGGTACTCGAGTGACTCGTAATCATTAAGGAGGCTAATAAACTGAGCGTTTGAGCGCTCATTTTAATGGTCCTTCATCCAGTTAATGTGATCTCGCGCATCGGAACCCGACATTGATGGAAAAGTTCACAGGGTTGCTACTGATCCGGTGGGAGCTTCGCAGGTCATTATTGCTGTGCCCGAAGGAGCCGCCACGCAATACCTGACCACCGGCCTTCGAACCGACAGGGTTTTTTTGCGGCAACGCCTGGTAAGGATCCTGTCGGTCCCAGCACCATTCGTAGATGTTTCCGCTCATGTCGTGCAGGCCAAGATGATTGGCCTTCTTTGAGCCGACGGGCTGAGGATGATTATTTGGGGCCGGGCAGTTGAAGGGAAACCACGCCACTTCGCTGGTGGCCTTGATGTTGGAACTATTCGCAGAGGCTCCACTGGCAAAGTTACCCGGAGCAAAGTCTTCTTTACCACGGAAGCGTGCTGCATATTCCCATTCCGCCTCGGTCGGTAACCGGAATCCCTTGGCGTTACGATCAAATACTGCCGTCTGGAGGTTGGCTGCATTTGAATGTCTAGAATCCCTGATCACCGCATGGTCAGAGGTTTTGTAAACCGGTTCAAAACCTTCCATTTCAGAATACGCGTTGCACCATACAAGCGCATCCCAGGCACAGATATCCGTGACCGGCTGATTATTTCCAGCCATTGCCGGTGCCCATGGTGTTCCTGCCCTGCCCTGAAGGTGGAAGGCATAACCGTTGGCTGAGGCGAAGGATTTCACCTCGAGCCAAAGCTTGTAGGTTGTTTCAAACTTTGCAATGTAGAAGGGGCTTAGTGTCACTTTGTGCTCGGGTGTGGCAACACCCTCAAAGCCCATGGTGAAATCTCCTCCTTTAACGTAGACCATCGTCGGCGTTGACTTGATTGACTGGATTTGAGTGGTGACATCAGCCCTAGCTTCCGCAATTTGTTTATCAACTTTTTCCTGGAGCGCCGCCAAATCATAGGCGGCTTTCTTCTTTGCGGCTTCAAGTTGTTCTTTTGCAACCTTCCTAGTCGCAGCAAGATTGCCCTCTGAGAGTTTCTTGACGATTGAAAGTTCCCTAGTTGCCTTATTGGCCAATGCACGGTCTGAGATGGCTTGTTTTCTGACTTTTTCCAGTTCAAGAGTGACGATTTGCTTATCGGCCTTGGCCTCTTCCCTTGTCTGAATGATTTTCTTTTGAGCCTTCTGCTCGGCAGCAATTAGGTCCTTTTCTGCCTGCTGTTTTATGGCAATTAGATCCTTTTCTGCCTTTTTCTTGGCCTCATTCAAGTCCTTAGCCGCCTGTTCTTTCGCTGCAACAACTGCGTCATTATTACTTGAACATCCAGTGTTAGCCAGCAGTAGCAGGATCACGGAACTGCTAAGGCAGGAGATCCTCTTAAATTTACCCATAATTTAGTAAATTAATGGAATTCCAATGTGGAAGAAACAAAAATATTGCCTTCCTGATACCGAAGCGGACCAAATTTCGTCTATGACATCTCCAGTCGGGGCATTGCTAAGTACCACATTAAAAGTGCTAAGTGCGTTGCAACGAGTGAGAGTGAAGCTAAGTCTTAAAATTATTTCGTAATGCTCATCGCTTGATTAAGGGTTCTGAATCCTTCAGAATTTAATTTATGATTAGAAAATCTGTGAACTTATCATTTTTAAAGTGTCTTATTAATTTTCTTTTGATCAGTATTATTATTGCGAACATTCAAGCAGAAACTTTGAATCTTACTTTGAGAAATAGCGTTCGGTCTGTTCATAGTTGGCAGAAGGTCGAATGGAAACCTAATGAAGTGGCTATAGTCATTTGTGACATGTGGGACTCTCATCACTCAGTCACCGCGGTGCGTAGAGTAAATGAGTTTGCCCCTCGATTAAATGAAGTTATAAAATCACTGAGGAAATCTGGAGTCACAATCATTCATTCTCCGAGCGATTGCATGCCCAATTATAAGAATCATGATGCAAGGAAACGAGCATTGTCGATCCCAGTGGCTTCGAATTTGCCAAAGGAAATTTCTTCATGGTGTCATCGCATACCTGGAGAAGAAAAAGTTTCTTATCCGATAGATCAGTCAGATGGGGGAGAAGACGAGGATGAGTTTGAGAACCAGCAATGGGCCGAACGGTTACGAGCCGAAGGGCGAAACCCAGGGACTCCATGGCTTAGCCAGACCCCGGTCCTTAAAATATTGGGGAACGACTTTATTGCTTCTGAGGGTGATGTGGTTTGGAATATTTTAAGGCACAATAAAATTAAGCATGTCATCCTAGCAGGTGTACATACAAATATGTGTGTTCTTGGTAGGCCATTCGGTTTGCGTCAGATGGTAAGATACGGCATGGACACGGTTCTCTTGCGGGACGGAACTGACGTTATGTATAATCCTAAGAAGTGGCCTTATGTTAGCCATTTCACAGGCCTTGATTTAGTAATTAGGCACATTGAAGAGAATGTTTGTTCTACAATAACCAGCGATCAAATAATTGGGGGTCAGCCTTTCAGTTTCACTTATGATAAGCGACCTCATCTGGTCATTGTTTCTTCATCCGAGAGGGTCCTTGATTGGAAAAGTTTTGCTAGGCATTTCTTTGATGCTGACTTTTGTGTCGATTATGTCGAGTCAGATACAGGTAAGGGAATGAATGATATAACTAATGCGGATTGCCTGTTGTTAGCTGATGACATTAAGAATGGGAAGGTCAATGAATTGATACAAGCTCATGTAGATGTGGCAAAACCTACGATAGGAACAGGGAAAGCTTGCGTCCTAGCGAAGCGTAAGGTCTTTGGTGTCGTTGAAGGGCCTAATAAAAAAGCAACTCAAAAATTGGAATGGGCTAAAGCTAAAGTAAAGCATCCTTTGGGTTTAGGATTTAAGAGCAATGAATGGTCAGTAGAAGGGACTTCAGATGGCCTTGCGTTAGATGAGGGGGTCGTCCCTCTATTCCATGGCAAGACAAATAGTAATGGATTGTCTGAACTTCTTGCCTGGTCCTTTGCAAGAACTGACAGTGGAAGATCATGTGCGACTGTCCTGACCTTACTTAAAAATCAAAACGACTCATATTTTCAGCGATTCTTATTCAATGCTGTTCGGTGGGCGACTGGAGAATTAATTTCCAACCAATTGCCAGTGAACCCTGATCTGCGTCGTTCAAATGAAGGTTGGGTTGTTAGAGGCAATTTCCAGACTTCCAGATCGATTGGGCCAAAGCACTTGGATCTAAGAACATTAATTCGAGTCCCTGATCCATTGCCTAATATTCAGCGATCTTTCAAATGGGAATCAGTTCCCGGTTCTGTCGTTTACATTAATGGTGCCCAGTTAAAGGAAAGTAAACCCGGGCATTGGTTAATACCTTCAAAACTTTTAAAATCCGGGGACCTGAATTTGGTTGTGGTGAGGGTAAGTAAATCAGATCCTTTTAAAACCCCACCGACAATTTTCAGTACAAAAAGATCTTTTGAACTGGACACAAAACATTGGCAAGAAAAACACTCTGATGAAGCAATTGATCCTAATTTTCCGATACCTCCTCAATTCGGTGCTCCAACGGATCTGATTCAGGAATGGGCACAAAGAAAATAATTTAATTTCTCCTAAAGTTCGCGATAATATAGATAATATAGATAATAATTAGATATTTCAAACGTCGCTATTTTTCCTTGGATTAAATGTTACCTAAGTGCTCAGACATTTTTTTGATTGTTGCAATTAATGCAATGATATCGGGATCATTTGCTGAGGAGAAGGTTAAGCAAGATTGGTGGTCTAGGAAGCCCTTAAAAGAAATTAAGGTACCGATTGGAGAGAAGGATAATCCGATCGATCGATTCATTGTTTCAAAATTGAAAGAACAAGGATTACTTAATTCTAAGATAGCGGACCGGAGAGTTTTAATTCGCCGGCTCTACTTCGATTTGTGGGGAATGCCCCCAACTCCCAAACAGGTTAATGACTTCATTAAGGATCCTGAGCCAAATGCGTATAAGAGGTTAGTGGATAAGCTTCTTCTTTCTCCACGATACGGGGAACGCTGGGCAAGGCATTGGTTGGATGTGGTTCATTATGGTGAGACTCATGGTTATGATAAAGACAAGCCAAGGCCCAATGCTTGGCCTTATAGGGATTATGTCATTCGCGCATTCAATGAAGACAAACCTTATTCTCGATTCATAAAGGAGCAGATCGCCGGGGATCTTCTTTGGCCGGACACGTTAGATGGTATCGTTGCTACAGGATTCATTGCTGCTGGCCCTTGGGATTTCATTGGTCATGCGGAAGTGCCAGAAACCAAGATTGATGGCAAGGTGGCTCGTCATTTGGATCGAGATGATATGGTAACTACCACGATGAATACTTTCACTTCTCTCACGGTCCAATGTGCTCAGTGCCATGATCACAAAAGAGATCCCGTGACTATGGAACACTATTATTCATTGCAGTCAGTGTTTGCGGCATTGGACCGTGCTGACCGTCCCTATGATGTAAAGTCCGACATTGCGTCGGAGAGGCAAAAGCTTGGAAAGGAGAAAAAACAGACAGAGCAAATTATTGCTGAGAACAAAAAGAAAATCGATGCTAGCCGGACTCCGGAAATCATTTCTCTTCAGAATCAAATCGAGTCCATAGAGAACAAGCTCAAAGCCGCCAAAGGTGACCAGAAAGGCCGGTCAGCTAGGTACGGATATCATAGTCAGGTAGCCTCGGTTCAGGGAACCAAGAAATGGGTTCAAATCGATTTGGGCTCTCAAAGAAAAATTAGTAGCGTGGTATTGGCTGGTGCTAATGAGTATGGATTTTCGGATTTTGGTTTTCCTCACCGGTTCCGCTTGGAAATGTCTAATGATTCTGAATTCAAAGAATCAATAATAATCTCTGACAATACTGGTTCAGATTTTCCAAGGCCAGGATCAAAGCCAGTACTACTTAATGGAGATGGTTCAAAGGCGCGTTACGTTCGTTTGACTGCAACTAAGTTATGGAGCCGCCGTAACAAAGGGCAGCCCGAAACAAACGATTGGATATTTGCTATGGGCGAAATGGCAGTCATTTCCAACAAAGAATTGTTAGAAGTTAAAGAAGTGACAGCTCTTGATAGCATTGAGGGCAATGAACGTTGGGGAAAGTCTAATCTCATTGATGGCATCTATGGTGCCCATTCTCTAAATTCATTAATTGGGAGTGAGAAAAGTAAATCTAATGGATATCATAGTGCTTTTGCTAAAGAGGTGAACACTCGAAAGTGGGTCCAGATTGAACTGCCGAAAATTCAATCAATTGATAAAATTGTTATATATCCGGCCCGTCCAACCGACTTTCAAGATACTCCAGGATTTGGTTTTCCTGCGAGATTTAAGATTTTACTGAGTGACCGGGAGGACATGACAGGCGCCGATATCATTATTAATGAAGCGGATTCTGATTATGTGAATCCGGGAGAAGATCCGGTAGTTTTTGATATTGATACAAAGAGTGGTCGCTACCTTAGGCTTGAGGCGACTAAATTAAATCATCCAAGGGGCAGCGGTGGACCCATGCTAGCCTTATCTGAGATGCGTATTTTCAGCGGTTCTGAGGAGATCGCTAGGAATGCCAGAGTTACTTCACTAGATACAATTAATAGTGGTTTGTGGCATCGAAGAAATCTTGTCGATGGGTATACCAGTAGACGACTCATTGTGGATGATGTTACGGAGGGGCTTTTGAGGCTTGCCAAATTGAAGCCGAATGAATCTGAGAATAATCTTAAGGAATTACAGGTCAGACTAAAGGATCTTCAGAAATCTAGTATTGATCCGAAACTCATAGAAGAGAAGGAAAGGCTTGCCGAGTCTTTGTCTATTATAAATGAGAAAATCAATGGCTTACCCAAATCCAAAATGGTATACGCTGGGACCGTTCATTCTGGTAGTGGAACATTTAAGGGTAGGGGACATACTGGAGGAAAGCCGCGGGACATTTTTGTTCTGCACAGAGGAGAGGTCACTGATCCGAGAGAGCCGGTCAGCCCGGGAACGGTACCTGGTATTGTTTCTGGAATTCCACATCAATTTAAATTACCTGAAGAGCATAAGGAGGGAGATCGTCGTATTGCACTAGCTGAATGGATATCGCACAAGGAAAACACTCTCACTTGGCGAAGCATAGTGAACCGAATTTGGCACTATCATTTTGGTCGAGGAATCGTAGATACACCGAATGACTTTGGCCGGATCGGATCTAAACCGACTCATCCTGAATTACTGGATTGGCTTGCTATTTGGTTTCGTGATAATGGTGGCTCGGTTAAAGAATTGCATCGCCTCATATTGAATAGTGATACATATAAGCAGGTCAGTGATTATCATCGAGAAAATGCACTAAATGACATTTCAAATAAGTATCTTTGGCGTCAGAACCGAAGAAGGCTCGATGCTGAGTCCCTCAGAGACACGGTGCTTTTTGTTTCTGGAAAAATGAATTTTAAAATGGGAGGTCCCTCTTTCAAGGATTTTGTGATTGAGAAGCCTCAACATTCCCCACACTATCAGTACCATAAGTATGATCCTGATGATCCGTTAACGCACCGCCGTTCCGTTTACCGGTTCATTGTCCGTTCTCAACCTCAGCCATTCATGGATACTTTTGATTGTGCTGACCCTTCGCAATTAGTGGACAAGAGAGGTGAGACGACTACCGCATTGCAGGCACTGGCTCTCTTGAATAACCATTTCATGGTCAAAATGTCGCAAAGATTTGCTGAAAACATTTCTAAAAACCATGATCCTGTTCAACTAGCATTTGAGTTGGCCCTTTCTAGGGTGCCTTCTAAGGACGAATTGGTATTGCTTCGTTCATATTCGGAACAGCACGGTCTCGCGGCAACTTGTCGAATCATTTTTAACCTGAACGAATTTTCCTTCATCGATTAAATGAATAGACGAGATTATTTATGGCAATCAGGAGGTGGTCTGGGAGGTATTGCGCTCTCATCAATGCTTGGCGCGGATAGGCTTGAAGGATCAAATTCTGGTCCAGTGCTTAACCAACCCCATCATCCTGCCAAGGCTAAGCGTGTCATTCAATTATTTATGGGTGGAGCAGCAAGTCACATTGATTTGTTCGATTTCAAACCTGCACTAATTAAACATCATGGGGAAAAATCAGATTTCGGAGAACCTGTCGAAGCGTTTCAAAATGGTCTGGGGCCTTGGATGAAACCGGTCTGGGAATTCAAACCGTACGGGCGCTCTGGGAAGATGCTTGGAGAAACTGTTTCCAAGTTAGGCGAGGTCGTTGACGACATGGCTTTCATTCATAATCTAATAGGCAAGACTGGTGTTCATAGTCAGGCCACCTACCTTCAGTCAACAGGATTCGATCGACCAGGTTTCCCAGGAATGGGATGTTGGGTAAGTTACGGGTTAGGGAGTATGAATGATAATTTACCAACTTTTGTTGTCCTTCCTGATCACAGAGGATTTGCCTCTAATGGTCCCAAGAACTGGGGTTCGGCTTTCTTGCCAGCCGAGAATCAGGGCACAATTATTCACCTTGGTAGAAAGAATCCAATTCCTGACCTTAAACCACCCCCGGGAGCCGATTATATAAGTGAGTCTGCTGAGTCTGATGCTCAGGATATTCTTTCCCAGTTGAACCGTGAGCATCTTGGTACTAGGGCCGGGGATACTCGGCTCGAAGCGCGAATAAAGTCCTACGAGTTAGCGGCTAAAATGCAATTAGCTGCACCTGAGGCACTAAATATTTCCAATGAGCCTCAATACATTAAAGATATGTATGGGGTACGCCCTGATGGTACCGCATGGCCTAAGGAAATTAATTATAATGAGGAAGCGAATCACTTCGGTAGAAAGTGCCTTGTCGCAAGACGGCTCCTAGAACGAGGAGTACGTTTTGTGCAAGTGTGGTCAGGATGTGATAATGGGTTTCCGCGGCGCAACTGGGACAGTCATGAAGACATTAATAGAGACCATGGTCCATTGTCGTACGGAATGGCCGTCGGAGCTTCAGCATTGATCAAGGACCTAAAACAACGTGGGCTTCTTGAGGATACTATAGTTTTGTGGACCACTGAATTTGGACGCATGCCATCGACTCAAGGTTCTAAGGGTCGAGACCATAATCCTTTTGTTTTTACAAATTGGCTCAGTGGGGGCGGAATCAAGGGCGGAGTCACTCATGGGCAAAGTGATCAGTGGGGATACAAGCCTCTTGATAGGGATAATCCGACCGAAGTGTATGATATTCATGCCACGATTATGCATTTACTTGGAATTGATCATGAACGCCTCACATTCCGTAAAGATAGTATAGATCGTCGCCTCACAGACGTGCATGGAAAGGTAATTCCTGAGATTTTGGCCTAAAAACTGATTTTTCTATATTTATCGAATATTGGGATTTTTTTCGTTATAATTAAATCATTAATCAAAGAATCCGCCCTCATCCTATGCGAAATCAATTTCGTTTATTTTTTTTCTTAGCTCTTATCATATTCATTAAATGTAGTTCCAGTGTCGTTAGTGGAACAGCAGACAGTATTCTTGTTTTTAATGAAGTTCATTATAACCCTGCGAATGATCTTTCCGAGTCAGAGTGGATAGAGTTTCATAATCTTAATGGAGTTAATGTTGATGTTTCTGGATGGAAATTAAGAGGAGGTGTTGATTTTGATTTTCCTGAAGGGACCGTTGTTGAAGGTCATGGTTTTCTTCTGATCGCTGCAGATCCTGATAATCGAAACCTTTCTGGGAAATCTGCCCTTGGGCCATTTCAGGGATCACTAAACAATGGAGGTGAATTGTTACGGATAGAGGACCGGGACGGCAGAATCATGGATACCTTAGCCTATAATGATTCCGGTGATTGGCCAGTTGGTCCGGACGGGTCAGGAGTAACGTTAGCGAAGCTGAATCAGGAAACGGCGAATTCTGATCCTAATAACTGGGTCGCGGCACGATACGTTGGAGGAACGCCGGGATTACCTAATTTCCCGTTACCGGGAGCTCCGCCCGTAAAAATTGAGACTATCATTGTCGCTTGGGATGCTGTTTGGCGTTACAATGAGACTGATGATCTTGATTCAGATTGGGCCAGTTCGGCGCATCGCCTCGGTGAGAATTGGAAATTAGGGGCCGGTCTGTTGGGCTGGGACACTCGACCACCAGAAGCCCCTTTGGGGACTGAACTTAAGCGCCCCTTATTAAACGATCCTTATGTAATAACTTATTACTTTGAGCATGAGTTTAATCTGAGTCAGACACAGATTGATAACTTATCAGAACTTAAAATTGAACATCTATTCGATGATGGGGGCATTGTTTATATCAATGGGCAGGAAGTTTTTCGTCACAAGATGCCAGAAGGAACAGTGTCCGCTGAAACGCTCGCTGAACGTGGAACTGATCCTGACCTAGAGGATCCGGTAGGCATTCCTGCCACTGCTCTGGTCGTGGGATCTAATAGATTATCAGTTGAAATTCATCAGGCCAATTCGGGCAGTTCTGACATCATGTTTGGCCTGCGTCTCACTTTAGTCGAAGAACCTCCCGATCCAACAGCGCCCAAAGACACTGTGGCCTTTAATGAATTTTCCTCTTATAATGCAGAAGGTGGGTTTCGTCTTGAAATGAAGAACCTGTCAACTGCACCGATTTTACTGACTGATTATCAGATCGTATTTTCAGAGGGCGGAATTTATACAATTGAAGGAGGAGCTATTGGTTCTGAAGAGTTTATAACATTTAGTGAGGAGGATCTGGGGTTCTCGCCAGGAGATGATGATAGACTATTTCTTTTTGATCCATCAGGGCAACTCATAGATGCTAAGAGGGTCACGGGAAGGCTAAGAGGAAGATCAAAAGAACTCAATGGTGAATGGCTTTACCCGTCCTCACCAACTTTTGGAACGACTAATCAATTTTCCTTTGAACGGGATATCGTGATCAATGAAATAATGTATCATCCACGACCTGAGCCTGCAGTGCCTGACACGGAGGCAATTTATGAAAGTGTCACTTTGCTCGATTGGGACGCAGCATGGAGGTATAATGAATCGGGTCCTGACTTTGGGAATGCTTGGCAAGATCGGCCCCATGCCGCGGGCGGCGATTGGAAGGTTGGCATTGGCCCGCTAGGCTGGGACACTACCGTCAAAGAGATCCCGTCAGGCACTATCATAACTCGTCCTTCACTTAACCCAGCAGCTCCTGTCGTGACTTATTATTTTGAAACTGACCTTAACCTCACAAGAAATGATCTTGAAGAGATCACGGCACTGAAATTGGTTCATCTGATCGATGATGGGGCGGTCTTTTATATTAACGGGCAGGAAGTGAACAGATTTAAAATGCCGAACGGTATTATTGACTCTGAAACACGGGCCACGAGAGGAGGAGATGCTGTCGTGGAGGGACCGTTTAATATTCCTAAGGAGGTCTTATTGGTTGGAGTGAACAGAATATCTGTTTCTGTTCATCAGAGTTCTCCAGGAAGTAGTGATGTTATGTTTGGAATGCAATTATTAGCTGAGAGAGAGCTCTCACCTTTTGTGCCAGGTAAGCCATTCAGCTCATCTGATAGGACATGGCTTGAAATTTATAATCGCAGTACCGAGAGGAGCATTAATCTAAGAGATTGGAGATTTGATGATGGTTTTGAGTTTAAATTTTCAGAAGACACAATCCTTGGCCCTGGGGAATTTATTGTATTGTCCGAGGATCCTGAGGAGCTGAGAACTCTTCATCCTGATATTCGTATTATAGGAGGCATGGGGGGCCGTTTATCAAGATCGGGTGAACGAATCAAACTCATTGATTCTAATGGTAATCCGGCTGACGAGTTGCATTATTTTGACGGGGGGCGTTGGCCCGGCAAAGCGGACGGAGGAGGTTCTAGTCTGGAATTAAGGAATCCATACTCTGATAATGCAATGCCAGAGTCCTGGTCAGCCAGTGATGAGTTTGCTCGTGGAAAATGGAAAAAATTTGAAAGGATGGGACGTGCAGTGAATGGAAGATCTGATCCTCAGGGATATCACGAGTTTGTTTTTGGATTGCTTGATGAGGGGGAAATTCTAATTGATGATATCAGTGTCATTGAAAGTCCTGGGACCGGATCAGCTAAGGAACTCATCCAGAACGGTGACTTTAGTTCAGGTTCAGCCAGTTCTTGGAGAATGCGTGGTACTCAGAGGCATTATAGAATCATTGAGGATCCTGATTCTCCCGGTAATAAAGTAATGCATCTTAAGGCTTCGGGCCCAACGGAGCACATGCACAATTGTGCTGAAACGACTTTGAAGTCAGGGAACAGTTACGCGAACATTAGTTCCTCAAAAGAATACAAAATAAGTTTTCGTGCTCGTTGGATTTCTGGATCCAATCAGCTCAATTCGAGACTCTATTTTAATCGACTCCCTCGCACGGACATTCTTCCAATCGAAGATCCTAATGGTGGAGGAACTCCAGGCAGGGCAAATTCTGTTCTTGAGGAAAATTTAGGTCCGAGCTTTGAGGCTCCAATTCATGATCCTGCCGTTCCTCAGGCAAATCAGGTAGTAGAAGTGAGTGCTGTAATTAAGGATCCGGATGGCATTGATAAGGCGGTCGTCCATTATGCTGTTAATACTCAATCCTTTCGTCAGGTTCAGATGATTCCCGGACCAAATGGTACTTATCGGGCTACAATTCCGGGTCAATCAAAAAACTCGAGGGCTCAGTTTTATATCGAGGCAATTGATTTGCTCGGTGCTAAATCGTTCTTCCCTAGGGACGGTAAGGAATCGAGGGCGATGATTCCTTGGGAAGATGGTAAATCTAAATTGCGGTCAGGATCTGTGTATCCAACGAATTTGCGCATCGTTATGCCTACCTCAGAAGCGAATTTCATGCATACCGTGACTGAGGTAATGAGTAATGATCGGTTACCGTGCACTGTAATTCATAACGATGAAATGATTTATTATGGATGTTCTGTTCGGCTGAAAAGTAGCCAGCGAGGACGATCTAACGAGAGTAGAGTTGGTTTTAATATTAAATTTCCTGCCGATAATAAGTTTCTTGGAGCTCATGAATCCATTGCTATTGATCGATCGAGTCAACGAGAGATTATGATAAAGCATGTGGTTACTCGTTCAGGTAAGATTCCTGGAATGTACGATGATCTAGCTTGGGTCATACAGCCAAGATCTAACCGGGCCACGTCAGGAATTCTAATGAAGTCACGATATGATGATGAGTGGCTGGAAAATGCTATTGAGGATGGACAGGATGGGAAAATGTTCGAATTTGAGTTAATCTACCATCCTAACGGTACAAATGGAGGGAGAGAAGGGCTTAAATTGCCTCAACCTGACGGTGTCTCTGGGGTCCCGATGCGCAATCAAGGAGGAGACGACAAGGAGCTTTATCGTTGGCACTGGTTGATTAAGAAGAACCGAGATGAAGATGACTATTCTGGCCTGATTAATTTGCTAAATACTATGGGTCTTTCTGGGCAAGCTTACAGAGATTCAATTGAGGATGTCATTGATGTTGATCAGTGGTTACGATCTTTTGCTGTGCAAAATCTTGGTGGAATTGGTGATAATTATGCTACGCATGGAAGCGGTGCCTGGCACAATGCGATATTCTACATTAGGCCTACCGACGGAAAGGCAATGTATTTTCCTTGGGACATGGATTTTACGTTCACTAATGGCGCGACTTCTGGGGTCACTCCCAGCACGGATCTGAATAAATTGATTGGTATCGGTCCTAAATATGAGCGTGCCTATTACGGGCACTTGCTTGATATTATAGAGACTGCATTCAACGCGGAATATATGAGCCCATGGTTGCAGCATTATTCAGATTTTCTTCCTTCAGAAAACCTGAACGGAAATTCTTCCTACATTCGTTCCAGATCCAATCATGTCAGAAATCTTATTAATAATGCGGTGACCAAAATTCCATTCAGAGTAACTAGTAATATTGGAAACAGTACTGATAAATCAACGATCCCAGTTCGTGGTGACGCGTGGGTCGATGTTAGAGAAATACGGTTAGAAGGAACTGATAAGGGGCTTGATGTTAGGTGGCTTGATGATAATAGCTGGGAAGTTAATTTACCCGTGAAATCAGGTCCAAACGAGTACACTTTGCAAGGCATTGGATTCGATGGAGAGATCATTGATTCAGCAAATTATGAGGTTACGGGGAATGGTGCTATAGAGCCCGCGGGTCCAGAGAATCTTGCAATTAGCGAGATTCATTATCACCCCAATCCACCAAGTGATGAAGAGGTCAGTTCAGGTTTCACGGACAGTTCAATGTTTGAATGGATTGAATTAGTAAATCTGAGTAATTCAAGAACGATTGATTTGAGTGATGTGCGATTTGTGAATGGTATTGATTTCACTATTCCCTCTGGCACTCTATTGGGTCCAGAGAAAAGAATAGTGATACCTTCTAATGCTGAAGCTTTTACCCAGAGATATGGCAATCTTAAGAATGGATCATTGCTGAGTCATTCTTTCCTCGATGATGATGGTAATAATAAGTTATCGAATGCGGGAGAGAGGGTCGTTTTGTACAGTGCTGCTAATGTTGCGATTTCAGATTTTTCATATGAAGATGATCGTCCGTGGCCGGTCAGCGCTGACACTAGTGGTTATTCTCTAACTCTAATGATGCCAGGCGCTAATGATCCTTCTGAAGCTCAAAGTTGGAGGAGTAGCCTCGCCATCGGAGGCTCCCCTGGGAGTAGTGATTTTGTATCTCTTGAGTCCTGGATTAATGCGAATGGGGACATTGAATTGTTGAAAGATGATGATGGAGACGGGAGACTTTCTATTATAGAATATCTTGAAAACACCGACCCTCTCAAGAGAGACAATTCCAGTTCAAGGGTTGAACTGAGTGAGGATGGAGAATTGCGTCTTGAGTTCGTACAAGCGATCGGTCATGACCAAGTTTATTTTTCTGCTCAGAGTTCGGATGATTTTAAACTTTGGCAGGCCGAAGGAGTCGAATACAGAGGGCGCATCAATAATGGTGATGGAACCGAAATTGTAAGATTTCGGATTAATGATTCAGTCAGGTTATTTGGGAAGAGCCGATTCCTGCG
>SHBV01000001.1 GCA_004211885.1 Verrucomicrobiaceae bacterium | reverse complement strand
CCGGAGCCTCTTCTGCAACTGGAGTCTCTTCTGCAACTGGAGTCTCTTCTGCAACTGGAGCCTCTTCAGCAACTGGAGCCTCTTCAGCAACTGGAGCCTCTTCAGCAACTGGAGCCTCTTCAGAGCTCTCTACGCTAGCTGGAGCCTCTTCAGAGCTCTCTACGCTAGCTGGAGCTACATTAGAGCTTACTTCTGTTTTTTGCACAAAACTCACTCCTGGGATTCCCTCCTCATTGGATCCTTCTAATTGAGCTTCAGTGGAACCTCCCTCACCCTCTAACTCGGGAGGCTCGACAGTTTCCAAGGGTTGAGCTGTTCTCTTAGTTGCAAAACCACTGCCAGCAGGAATGAGGTGGCCCATAATAACATTCTCCTTAAACCCTTTGAGCAAATCACTCTTTCCAAGAGTAGCTGCATCAGTTAAAACACGAGTAGTATCTTGAAAACTTGCAGCGGAAATAAAGCTTTCAGTCTCAAGAGAAGCCTTAGTAATACCTAACAAAACAGGCTCACCTTCGGCAGGCTTACCTCCCTGTTCCTGCATTTCCTCATTTACGCGGATAAATTCAGTTCTCTCAACTTGGTCTCCCCAAAGAAAAGTAGTATCGCCGGGATCAGTAATTCGAACCTTCCTTAACATTTGCCTTACAATTATCTCAATATGCTTATCATTAATCTCAACACCTTGAAGACGATAAACTTCCTGAACCTCAAAGACTAGATGCTCCATCAGCTTATGGGTTCCCTGAATTTCAAGAATCTCATGAGGGACACGAGGTCCATCTGTAAGAAGATCTGCCCTCTTAACAACATCATCCTCATAAACTGTAATATGTTTATTACGAGGGATTAGATGCTCAGCAATTTCACCAGTTTCAGGATCAGTAATAATGAGTTTGCGCTTACCACGTGACATGCCATCAAACCCAACAATACCATCGATCTTCGCAATCTCAGCATGGTCTTTGGGTTTACGAGCTTCAAATAATTCAGCGACTCGGGGAAGACCACCTGTAATATCTTTTGTCTTGGCCACTTTTCTTGGTGTTCTAGCCAATAATGTCCCGCCCTGTACTTTCTCTTTATCTTTAACTGAAAGGTGAGCTCCAGTTGGCACTGAATAACTCGCCAATATTTCCTTAGTTTTTGAATCAGTTATAACAATCTGAGGATGAAGATCCTCCTTATGTTCAATGATCACCATTCCCTGAACTCCAGTAGCTTCATCCTTTTCTTTCTTCACAGTAATGCCTGGAATCATGTCACGGAATTCAATCTTACCTCCTTTTTCAGTGATAATTGGAACATTGTGAGGGTCCCATGTAGCAACTTGATCACCTCGAGAAACTTGCACCCCATCACTAGGATCAATAATTGTTCCGATTACAAGTGGGTGAGATTCCAATTCCATCCCCTTTTCATCTATCACAGCAATAGCGCCACTTTTATTTAATACGATAAACTTATTATCCAATGACTCTACAGTCCGTAGATCCTTGTAACGAATCGTCCCATTATGGCCAACGTGAATAACGGGTTGCTTGAGTGCCTGCTGCGCCACACCTCCAATGTGGAAAGTACGCATAGTGAGCTGAGTTCCAGGTTCACCAATTGACTGCGCAGCTATAATCCCGACCGCTTCGCCGATCTTTACTGGATCACCATTAGCCAAATTCAGTCCATAACATTTTGCGCAGCAACCTCTTGGCGACTCACAAGTTAAAACAGAACGTATTCTCATTGTTTCATGACCAATGTCCTGCAACCTCAGTGATGTGGCTTCATCAATCAATTGATCAACTTCAACAATCACTTCCTGAGAAACTGGATCAGTTATCTTTTCGCAACTCGTTCTTCCATAAACTCTGGTTGCTAATTCAACCACCTCCTCATCACCCTCATAGACAGAAGAGACACTAATGCCCTGTGTAGTACCACAATCTAATTCCGTAATGATAACGTCTTGAGAAACATCAACAAGCTTTCTGGTCAAGTAACCAGAGTCAGCCGTTTTAAGAGCAGTGTCTGCCAAACCTTTACGTGCTCCGTGAGTCGAAACAAAATACTCAAGAACAGATAAACCTTCTCGGAAATTAGAGGTAATGGGTCGCTCAATAATTTCACCTGAAGGCTTAGCCATGAGACCTCGCATTCCAGAGAGCTGTTTAATTTGTTGCTTGTTACCCCTAGCACCAGAATCCACCATCATATAGAGTGGGTTAGCTATCTCATTGCCATCGTTGTATTCAAGTGTTCTATACAATGCCCCAGCAATTTTGTCTCCGGCTGCGGTCCATATATCAATTACTTTATTGTACCGCTCACCATCAGTGATAATGCCCTTGCGATATTGCTTCTGAACAACGTCCAATTGCTTGTAAGCATTTTTTAGCTCGACCTTCTTCTCATCTGGAATGACCATATCGGTAATACCAATAGAAACACCCGCCCTAGTAGCTTCCCGGAATCCTAATTGCTTAAGCAGATCAAGTGTTTTTACTGTTCCTTTAGGTCCAGCTACTTGGAAAGTCCTCCAGA
The DNA here is from genome assembly GCA_004211885.1 of Verrucomicrobiaceae bacterium. Lineage (GTDB taxonomy): Bacteria > Verrucomicrobiota > Verrucomicrobiia > Verrucomicrobiales > DEV007 > EC70. Next base: position 185,160 of record SHBV01000001.1, on the reverse strand, counting down.
TAATATCTGAGAGTTGTTTCTTTGCAATCGTCTCATTAATAAAACCTAGAGATTTTCCACTCTCATTTTCACATTTAGGCCATATCTCATTAAAACGAACACGACCAGGTGTTGTCTCAATCGTGATCGCTTCATGATCTCCATAAATAGTATCTTTGCCCCTATCAGGATTTGCTAAACGAATTTTGCAATGAAGGGAAACTGCTCTTTCTGCTATAGCATATTCAACTTCAGTCGTCGATTCAAACAGAGGAATGCGTTGTTCTTCTTTGTCCTTATAAGTTATATGATGACGATGATGTGTAAGAAAATACGATCCGAGCGTGATATCTTGAGAAGGGGTAGTTATTGGTCTACCACTTGAAGGTGAGAAAATATTATTCGGCGCCAACATTAAAAGTCTAGCTTCCATTTGTGCCTCAACTGACAAAGGAACATGAACCGCCATCTGATCACCATCAAAATCAGCATTATAAGCTGAACATGTCAGAGGATGTAAACGAATAGCTGATCCTTCAATGAGAACAGGTTCAAAGGCCTGTATAGATAATCTGTGTAATGTAGGTGCACGGTTCAACATTACTGGGTGCCCTTTTGTAACCTCTTCAAGTATATCCCAAACTTCAGGAGTCTTGCGTTCGATCATCTTCTTTGCCGAACGGACAGTATGTACATATCCGAGTTCCTTTAAACGCCTTATAATAAAGGGCTCAAATAGTACGAGCGCCATCTTTTTGGGTAATCCGCATTGATGAAGTTGTAATTCTGGACCAATAACAATCACTGATCGGCCAGAATAATCGACTCGCTTTCCTAACAGGTTCTGACGAAACCTTCCACCTTTACCCTTAAGCATGTCAGAAAGGGATTTCAGTGCTCGGTTACCAGCTCCAGTCACTGCACGACCATGCCTTCCATTATCAAAGAGAGCATCTACTGCTTCTTGGAGCATGCGTTTTTCGTTACGAATGATTACTTCAGGAGTTTTTAGCTGAAGCAAGTTCTTCAGACGATTATTCCTGTTAATCACCCTTCGGTACAAATCATTAAGATCTGAAGTTGCAAATCTTCCACCTTCCAATGGAACTAGTGGCCTCAAATCGGGAGGTATAACAGGAAGCACTTCAAGAATCATCCACTCAGGGCGTGTATGACTATTGGCAAATCCCTGAGCAAGTTTGAGCCTCTTCGACAACTTTTTACGAACCTGCTTAGAGCGTGTTTTCGTCATCGCATCTTCTAACTCCTCTACAAGAGAAATAAGGTCAATGCCGGCAAGCAAATCACGAACAGCTTCTGCACCCATACCTGCACGGAAACTATCTTCACCAAATTCCTCTTCAGCCTCACGTAACTCCTGCTCTGTAAGTAATTGCGCAAGCTCCAGAGGAGTATTACCGGGATCAGTAACAATGAAATCCTCGTAATAAATCACCCTTTCCAACATACGAGCACTCATGTCCAGCATCAGGCCAATACGGGAAGGCATACACTTATAGAACCAAATATGACTCACAGGTACAGCAAGTTCGATGTGTCCTTGTCTTTCACGGCGAACACGCGACAGAGTAACCTCTACACCACAACGATCACATATTACTCCCTTGTGCTTAATCCTCTTATATTTTCCACAGGCACATTCCCAATCTTTTGTGGGCCCAAAAATACGCTCACAGAAAAGACCTCCTTTTTCAGGTTTAAAGGTTCTATAATTAATGGTTTCAGGATTTTTTACTTCACCAAAACTCCAACTACGAATTGTATCCGCAGCTGCCACGGTAATATTTACCTTGGAAAAACTAGTTTCTTTTTTAGTATCAGCTCCAAAAAGCTCTTGGATATTGGACTCTACACTCATGATTTTTAGCAGTCTTAAATCTTAATAAACTCTATATTATTTTTTCTCTTTAGCTTCTATGCACTGGTTCTGGACTCATCTACATCTATAATAGATGGAGCGCTCTCACCAACTTTGACGTCAAGACAAAGACTTCGCATTTCTTTAATTAAGACATTAAAGGATTCAGGAGTTCCAGCCTCAAGACTGTTATCTCCCTTCACTATTGATTCATAGATCCTTGTCCTGCCCTGAACATCATCTGACTTCACGGTCAACAATTCCTGCAAAGTATAAGCTGCACCATAAGCCTCTAGAGCCCATACCTCCATTTCCCCGAAACGCTGACCACCATACTGAGCCTTACCTCCCAATGGTTGCTGAGTAACGAGTGAATATGGACCAACAGCACGAGCATGAATCTTATCAGCTACTAAGTGACCAAGTTTAAGCATATAAATATATCCAACCACAACCTCTTGATGAAAAGGATCACCTGTTAGACCATCATAAAGTTGAGACTTTCCATTCAAACCAATCCAATTAAAACCTTCAGTTGATTTAGCCTCTTTAAGATATTCAATGATTTTGGTTTCGGGTATACCATCAAAAATAGGAGTAGCGACCTTGAATCCTAAGGCCTTAGCAGCAACACCCAAGTGAGTCTCTAGGACCTGCCCTACATTCATTCGTGAAGGAACACCCAATGGATTCAAACAAATGTCAACAGGTGTTCCATCGTCCAAATATGGCATGTCCTCTTCAGGAACAATCTTAGCAACTACTCCCTTATTCCCATGACGTCCTGCCATCTTATCGCCAACTGATAGTTTACGTTTGCTAGCCACATAAACTCTAACAGATTTAATGATACCTGGATCAACTTCGTCACCACTTTCCATACGATCAAGGGATCGCTCACGTTCTGAATCAATATCACCAAACTTTGGCGCGAAACTCGCTATAATGTCCATGATCTTATTCCTTATAGGAGAAGGATCAATTTCAATCGAACTATGAGCAGCTGCAAGCTTTCGGAGAAGTGTCTTTGTGATTTTGCGATTAGCTGGAATAATAAGCTCACCAGATTTACTATCCACAACATCTAATGGAATTTTTTCACCCAAAAGAATATCAGAGAGTTTCTCTGTAAGTTGATCAGTCAATTCATCACGCTTCTTCTTATGGTCTGAATCAATGCTCTTGAGCTGTTTTTTGATCTCAGCCTCGGACATTTGTTCCTTCTCTGCGACATTGCGTGAAGAAACCCTAACATTCATTACAATTCCAGTGCACCCTGAGGGTACACGCAATGATGTGTCCTTAACATCTGCGGCTTTTTCACCAAATATAGCACGCAACAACCGTTCTTCTGGTGCCAACTCAGTTTCACTCTTCGGGGTAATTTTTCCAACGAGAATATCACCAGGTTTAACTTCAGCTCCAATACGAATCACCCCATCAGGTCCAAGGTCCGATAAGGCCTCCTCACCTACATTAGGTATGTCCCTAGTAATCTCTTCTGGTCCCAACTTAGTATCTCTAGCACCAACATCAAAGTTAGAAATATGTATTGATGTATAAACATCATCCTTCACAACTCTCTGAGATATAGTGATCGCATCCTCGAAGTTGTAACCATTCCAAGGCATGAAAGCGACAAGGACATTTTTACCTAATGCAAGTTCGCCATTTTCAGTACAAGGCCCATCAGCTAATACATCACCTTCCTTAACGTTCTGACCCTTCGCCACAATCGGTCTCTGATTGATACAAGTACCAGAATTAGAACGCATAAATTTACGCAATGGATACACATAGATTCCCTTATTTGGATCACTCTTTAACTTACGAGGATCTGAAAGAAATTTCTGATCTGAAACATGCAACTCACCGTCAGAAGTAACAATAATCATTTCAGCTGTTGCTGCAGCAACCTTTCCTGGCCCCTCAGAAACAATAACGGCCCGTGAATCACGCGCAGCTTTGCCTTCCATTCCTGTACCTACCAACGGCGACTCTGAGCAAAGCAAAGGAACACCTTGTCGTTGCATATTCGATCCCATCAAAGCTCTGTTAGCATCATCATGCTCAAGAAACGGGATCAAAGATGCCGCAATTGAAACCAATTGTTTAGGCGAAACGTCCATGAGTGAAGCCTCCTTTGGTTCAATCTCAAGAAAATCTCCTCTATAGCGTGCTGTGATTCTCTCAGAGGTAAACTTACCAGTTTCATCTAAGGGATTATTTGCTTGAGCTATAACTTCATTCTCCTCCTGATCTGCTGTCAGATAGGCAATATCCTTTGTGACTTTGCCATTTTTAATCTTTCGATAAGGTGTTTCTATAAATCCAAATTCATTAATTCGAGCAAAAGTACTCATTGAATTTATCAAACCAATGTTGGGTCCTTCGGGTGTCTCAATAGGACATATCCTGCCATAATGAGATGGGTGAACGTCACGGACTTCGAAACCTGCACGGTCTCTGTTAAGACCACCTGGACCTAGCGCTGACAAACGTCTCTTATGAGTTAACTCGGCCAAAGGGTTTGTCTGATCCATAAATTGACTTAATTGAGAACGACCAAAAAAGTCTCTCACTACAGCAGATAAAGCTTTTGGATTAATCAATTTCTGAGGCGTCATACCATCCAAATTAACATCAAACAAAGTCATCCGTTCTTTAACCAAGCGCTCAGTACGAGCAAGGCCTACCCTGCATTGATTAGATAGTAATTCTCCGACAGCACGTACACGGCGAGAACCAAGGTGATCAATGTCATCTGTTATACCTTCACCTTTTTTCAAATTCAGCAAATATCTCATCGCTACTACAAAGTCCTCCGAAGTGAGTATTCTTTCTCCCTCATCAACTTTGAGTCGTAGCTTTTGATTGATTTTATATCTACCAACTCGGGTAAGATCATATTTCTTAGGATCAAAGAAAAGCCTTTTAAGAAGCGCCTTTGAGTTTGTTGTAGTCGGCGGGTCTCCAGGGCGCAAACGCCGATAAATATCTTTAAGAGCTTCTTCCTCATCATTGGCTGGGTCCTTTCTCAATGATTTTACTAAGATGTCATCATCCTTAGTATCAATTACCTCAAGGCTCTTATGCCCCAACTCCATTAGCTGATGAACTACACCAATAGTAAGAGGCTCGTATGCCTTTGCGATAATCACCTCTCCATCAATGACGTCTTCCATAGGCGTCTTAGTTGAGAGCTCTTCCTCATCCATCTTAGCTGTAAGCTTTAGTTTTTTTACATCATAAAAAAGTTTACAGATATCTGAATCCTTCTCAAATCCAAGGGTACGGAGAAATGTCGTAGCAAGGAACTTCCTCCTGCGCCGACGACGGTCCAAATAAACATAAAGTAAATCATTCGTATCAAACTGAACTTCTAACCAAGAACCTCTGTCAGGAATTATTCGGAAACTATGCAGGGTCTTTCCATTCAGGTGAAGACTTGTCTCAAAACAAACCCCAGGAGAGCGGTGTAATTGAGAAACGACGACCCGTTCAGCTCCATTGATGACAAAAGTGCCTCGAGCGGTCATTAGTGGTAGCTCGCCCATGTAAACTTTTTCTTCTTTCGTTCCAGCCTCATCCTTTAAGCGAAAAGTAACATAGAGAGGAGCACTATAAGTCTCGGAATCACGAATTGCCTCAAGTGCTGTTAGTTTTGGCTTACCAACATCATAAGATACAAAATCCAAGGTCACCTTATCATCATATGAATCTATTGGAAAAACCTCTTTAAATACAGCTTGTAAGCCTACTTGCTTACGCTTACTTGGAGCAACATCCTGTTGCAGGAAGTCTGCATAAGACTGGATCTGGATTCCAATTAGATTAGGAGCCTCAAGGACTTCGTCAATATTTCCGAAATGTTCGCGTATTCTTTCAGACATAGTTTTGTTTGGTTTTGCTATAAGCTAGGCAGAGTATTTAGGCAGAAAAACCTCATAGACCGCTGGTCCATGAGGAAAAAATTGTGAGAGCTGTTCTGATCCCTTGTTTGCACAAGAAAGGACCGGTCCGTATTTACGGTATTTCCGGTTCTTTGATATGCTCGAGTATGTTGGGCGGTCAGTTCCGTTCCTTAAGGAATAATGCAGCAAAATAAATTAGGCGTGGTTTTGAGTCAGGTCCTCGATTTTATATTTAGTCAAAATTTTACAAAATAGCACAGCTAAGTACTGAAAAGTACTTAGCTGTGCTATGTGATTGTTTAAAAAGTAAATAACGCTAAATTTAGTTAATTAATTATTTAACTTCGACCTCTGCCCCGGCAGCTTCAAGTTTGGTCTTAATTTCTTCAGCTTCTTCCTTGGAGCATGCTTCTTTAATTGGAGATGGAGCTCCATCAACTAGTTTCTTGGCATCAGCAAGGCCAAGGCCACTAACAGCACCACGAACTTCTTTAATGACAGCAATCTTATTGCCACCAGCGCCAGTCAAGATTACATCAAATTCGGTCTTTTCTTCTGCAGCTTCTCCACCCCCGGCAGCTGGAGCAGCAGCAGCAGCTACAGGAGCAGCAGCACTTACACCCCACTTTTCTTCGAGAGCTTTCACAAGGTCAGCAACTTCAAGGACACTTAGTCCACTTAGGTCTTCAGTTAATTTTTCAATATCAGCCATTCTATTTTACGGTGTCGTCGCGATTCAGGGCCCTGTAACATTTCAAAGCGGCGGCCGCCGCCCCGACAAGGAACCGTGGTTTATAGTGTTTTAGTTTTGTTTCAGTTTTGTTTTAGTTGTGTTATTCCTTAGCATGAAATTCTCATACCAAAGGTGATCTTTATTATTAGCCCTGCTCCTCCTTTGCCTTCAATATACGGGCAAGGGATGATGCTGGCTCATTGAGTAGCCTCACAAAAGTGCTAGCGGGTGATTGTAATGTTCCAAGAAGTTGAGCTCTCAACACATCCATCGGCGGCAATGATGCTAAAGCATTTAATTCCTCAGAACTAATTAGATTACCATCCATGACTCCAGCGCGCATTTCAGGCTTCTCATTTTCTTTCTTATAATCCTTTAAAGCTTTAGCAACTGCACATATGTCCTGATCACCCGTAACAAGTGCCGTCTGACCAGTTAAAAATTCGTTGATACCTTCAGGGTATTCGGCAGCTATCGATGCACGTTTAGCATATGAATTCTTTGTTACGTGAGCCGTAGAATTAGTCTCACTGAGCCGCGCGCGCAATTCTCCAAGCTGTACCACAGTTAATGCTTTATAATCAATAACAATCATGAAAGGAGATGCGTTAAGCTTCTCTATAAGATCGTTAATAATATTCTCTTTGATTGCTTTCATTGTAATCTTTAATCTTTTTATTAACGTTTCTTATTTCTCGAACACATCAGTTTCAATTGGTATACCTGGTGAAACAGTAGCTGATAGAGTGGCTCCACAAATATAAATTCCTTTAGTCGAAGCTGGTCTTACTTGCCTAATTGCATTCATTACAGCATTGCCATTATCAGCGAGCTGATCAGCTGAAAACGAAACTTTTCCAATCGGAGCTGCTACGCCACCGTTTCGATCCAATTTGAAATCAATCCGTCCAGCCTTAACCGCATTAACTGCTGAAGCGGTATCATCAGTCACCGTTCCTGTCTTAGGGTTAGGCATTAATCCACGAGGCCCAAGAAAACGGCCAAGTTTTCTGACTTCTGCCATAGCTTCCGGGGTGGCAACGGCAACATCAAAATCTTGAAATCCTCCTTGAATTTTATTTATCATATCATCCAAACCGACGAACTCAGCTCCAGCATTCTTAGCGGCTGTTGCTGCCTCACCCTGAGCAAAAACCAAGACCCTAACTTTCTTGCCTGATCCATGAGGTAAAGGACATGTTCCGCGAACCATCTGGTCAGATTGCTTAGCATCAACTCCGAGACGAACAGAAATTGAAACCGTCTCGTCATACTTGGCAGGAGGAAATTTCTTAAGTATATCAATAGCTTCAGCTAGAGGATACTCTTTATCCTCCTCAAATAATTCCGCAGCTTGGCGGTATCTCTTACTTCTTTTTTTTGCCATCTTTCTTTCGCAGTATTAGCGGATGCATTACACCCTCCTGCAGTATTTGGTTTATATTAATTAAATCTCAATAATTACATTCCTTGAATCTCGATGCCCATTTGACGAGCACTTCCTGCGATGATACGAGCGGCAGCTTCATCATCTTCTGTATTCAAGTCAGGTTTTTTAATTTTCACAATTTCCATCACTTGTGCTTTGGTTATTGTCGCCACTTTCTCTTTGTGAGGCTCACCGGATCCCGAGGCAATTTTTGCTGCCTTTTTAAGTAACGCGGACGCTGGTGGTTGCTTACAAATAAAACTGAAGCTCTTGTCTTTATATATCGTAATGACTACTGGCAAAACATCTCCAGCCTGGGCCTGAGTCTTGGCATTAAAATCTTTGCAAAACTCCATTATATTAAGCCCAGCCTGTCCTAATGCTGGTCCTACAGGAGGCGAAGGATTCGCCTGACCCGCAGGGATCTGAAGTTTCAAGGTTCCAGTTACTTCTTTAGCCATGGTATTAAATTAATTAATTCAGGTATTTATTATTCTTCTTTTTCGATTTGCCAATGCTCCAGCTCAACTGGAGTTGGACGCCCAAAGACAGTGACAGAAACTAGCAAAGTTCCTTTTTCTTGGTCTATTTCTTCTATTACTCCGGGCTGACTTTCGAAAGGACCATCAGAAACTTTAATTGTTTCTCCAACATCAAATGCAATCCTCGGTTTAATGCTCTCTTCGCGTTCTTTTATCTGAAGTAGCATACTCTCAACTTCACGAGGGCGCATAGGAATCGGGTTATTTTTTGTGCCAGCAAAGCCAATTACCCCATGAGTTTCCTGTACAAAGTACCAACTACGGTCAACCAATCCACCCTCGTCATTAAGCAGGTGCATATTCATAATAAGATATCCAGGAAAAAACTTTCTCTTGGATTCTGACCGCTTGCCCTTCTTCACTTCTGAAACCCGTTCCGTTGGGACCAAAACTTCGAAAATCACATCGCTCATTTCTTCTGACTCGATTCGCCTCTCAAAACTATTGCGAACTTTGTTTTCCTGACCAGATAATACGTGAACCACGTACCATTGGTCTTTTGGTGCAGGAATTAAAGGCATCTTTGTTTAATGAATTACTAAGCGTTATCTAAAATAAAATTCCAAGGTGCTATAAATTCGTGAGCAACTTTATGATATTAAATAAAATCAAATCCCAAAGACTCACGAATGCACCCAAAAGCATCATCGCTATAAATACCACTACGGTAGAATCGGTAAGCTCCTTGAAACGTTTAAACCCCTTCTCTCCCTTATTCTTAGGAATCCAAGGCCAGCTGGCTTTTTGAAGCTCAGTTCTAACTTCTCCAAAATATCTTGTTAGACTTTTCATTTCTTCACTTAAAGGATTTTAATTATTGAGGCTCTTGGCAGGGTAGGAGGGATTCGAACCCCCGACACCCGGTTTTGGAGACCGGTGCTCTAACCAGGCTGAGCTACTACCCTCTTGGAGTTTATATTGTTTGTTTTTCTTTATTAACTCGCTTTTGAGGACTTCTCTTTTTTACGGCGTAGCCGGATCCCATTCGAGCTAAATAATACCCGACAAGATCCGGCTAACTTAAATTCGTTTAGTTGAGGTTTATATCTTAATCAAGAATGTCAGCAACACGGCCAGCTCCAACAGTCCGACCACCTTCACGGATAGCAAAACGAATCGTTTTTTCCATCGCGATCGGAGTGATAAGATCAACTTCCATAGTCACGTTGTCACCGGGCATAACCATTTCAACACCGTCAGGTAATTTAATGGTACCAGTCACGTCAGTTGTTCGGAAGTAAAATTGCGGTCTATAATTACTAAAGAAAGGCGTATGACGACCACCCTCATCCTTACTCAAAACATAAACTTCCGAAGTGAACTTTTGGTGTGGTGTAATTGAACCTGGTTTAGCAATAACCTGACCACGCTCGATGTCTTCTTTCTTTGTTCCTCTAAGAAGGATGCCTACATTGTCACCTGCTTCACCACGGTCTAATAACTTACGGAACATCTCAATGTCAGTAACTGTCGTCTTTTGCGTGTCGCGGATTCCAACAATTTCAACTTCTTCCATCTTGTTGACCACGCCCCGCTCAACACGTCCAGTGGCAACAGTTCCCCGACCTTCAATTGAAAAAACGTCCTCAATCGGCATAAGGAAATCCAGATCCACAGGCCGCTCAGGTTTCGGAATGTAATCATCAACCGCAGCCATCAGTTTCATAATGTTCTCTTGCTGCTCACCGTCACCTTCTAAGGCCTTCAATGCAGAACCCTTAACGATTGGAATATCATCACCAGGGAACTCATAAGCACTAAGCAATTCGCGAATCTCCATCTCGACCAGATCAAGTAATTCTGCATCATCAACCTGATCAGTTTTATTTAAAAATACTACAATCGCAGGGACTCCAACCTGACGAGCTAGCAAAATATGCTCTCTTGTTTGCGGCATTGGACCATCAGCAGCAGAACAAACTAGAATAGCTCCGTCCATTTGTGCAGCACCTGTAATCATATTTTTTACATAGTCAGCATGTCCTGGGCAATCTACATGAGCATAATGTCTATTCTCTGTCTCATACTCTACGTGAGCTGTTGAAATTGTAATACCTCGTTCCTTTTCTTCTGGAGCTGCATCAATTTCATCGTAATTTTTCTTCTCAGCCAAACCTTTTCCCGCCAGCGTGTGGCAGATAGCAGCGGTGAGCGTAGTCTTCCCGTGGTCAACGTGTCCGATTGTTCCAATGTTGACGTGGGGCTTGTTTCTTTCGAATGCTTCTTTGGCCATGTCTTTGTGAGTAGTAAGTCCTAAAAAAGTAAGGACTAGGGTCTTAGTTAATTTTGAATTTTCTTACAAATTATCTGCAAATAATTTTTGAGCTCGCAATTTGTAATTCTTGTTAGTTTCTTTTTAAGTTTAGTCGCCGATTAATCGGCTTAATATTATTTCTTACTTTCTGCGTGGAGCTCATGACGGGATTTGAACCCGTGACCTCTTCCTTACCAAGGAAGTGCTCTACCCCTGAGCTACATGAGCGCATCTATTGTTTAATTACCTTATGAGCATTAAACTCGGTAGGTGACCACACATGAAACACTCACGCAGTCCGCAGAAGTCGAAAGATCTCCACCCCAGAAGGCCATTTATTATGAACCATACTAGAAAGAAAACACCTACCACCCCTGCGAAAAAGTGGAGCGAAATCTATCAAATTGGCTGTTACTGTCAAAAAAATTTTAAGATTTTTCGGAAATAAAGCGAAATTACTTCTTAAGATACTCATTCCAAGGCATTTATGGAAGTATTTGCGATGCTAATAAATCCTGCAAAAGTGGATTATATTCCTTCTTAGGAAGAAAAAACGTCTTCAATTATTAAATTTTTCAGCAATACGCTCAATTCCTACAGCTTTTCCCGTAGAATAATCAATATCCAAAAGGACCCCTCTTATATCCACTTCTCCTTTGGCTACAGGCATCGCTCTGGGCGTTGAAGTGCGCATACGCTCTAGTATTGGGTCTACTTGTCGCCCCAAAATTGATTCAGATGGTCCACACATGCCAGCATCACACAAGAAACCAGTTCCACCGGGAAAAATTTGTTCATCTGCAGTCTGAACATGGGTATGAGTTCCTACCACTGCTGACACTCTGCCGTCAAGGTAACGACCAGTCGCTATAGTTTCACTGGTCGCCTCAGCATGAAAATCGACGAAAACCATCCTCACATCTTTTTCCTTACGGATTAGTTCTAACTCAGCATCGATGGCGAGCAATGGATTCTCTAGAGGGGGATTCATGAATGTTCTACCTTGAGCATTTAATATCGCTACAGGCCCCTTCTCCGTTTCAAGTACAACACTTCCTTGGCCAGGCGTGCCGTCAGGATAATTAAGTGGGCGCAACAATCGCGGCTCAGTGGGCAAATAATCAATGATTTCTTTTTGATCCCAAATATGATCACCAGTCGTAATGACAGTTGCCCCAGCCCTGAGGAGGCCTATTGCAATCTTAGGAGTAATGCCTCTTCCGCCAGCCGCATTCTCTCCATTAACTACGATAAAATCAATTCCCCTAGATTCACGAATTTTAGGAATGAAATCGGCAACCGCTTTGCGCCCGGGCTCTCCAACGATATCTCCTAAGAAAATAAGTCTTAAATTATCAGTATGTGGTAGTGCATCCAAGTCATTATGCTAATTGGAAATGAGTAAGGCTCAACCACATATTGTCATAAGTATCATTTTACGTTTAAATTCAGTTCTTATTCTCGATGCCACAAAAAGAATCATCACCGACCAAATCAGTGAAATTATTCTGGATCAGCATCTTAATGATAACGGCTCTCGTTATAATTGTTATCTTTAATCCTAAAAATAAAGTTGCTGACGAATCTGAAATTAATGCTGACCAGCTCCGCATTCGCACTAACCTTAGTACATTAGCCATTGATCCGGACTGGAGTGAACTAGAAAAATATCAGAAACAAATTACTAAAAAACGTTTTCTGACAGAACTAGAAAATATTTACTCCGAAGAAGATGCCTGGAAATTAGTCGTGAAGATCAATTCAGAATACGCTGAAATCCGCGCAAAAGGTAATCAAACTTTCAGACTGTACTTTGGCTCTTCTGACCATGTTCCAAAAAGTTTACGTTACTGGAGAAAAGCCGAAGAGCTTCCCAGAAATACTAATATTGAAAAAGTACCACTCAAAGATCTGAAAGTAGCGATTGATCCCGGACATATTGGCGGACAATGGGCAAAGATGGAGGGTCGATGGTATCAATTAGATAGTAAAGGTATCGAAATAAAGGAGGGTGAACTAACTCTACTAACAGCAAAATTAATTAAACAAAAACTACAATCGCTTGGAGCAACAGTTGTTCTATTAAGAGACCAACACGAACCCGTTACCAAATTAAGACCGAGGCACTTTGAAGGGCTTGCTAGAAAAGTTTTGTTATCTCGCGGACAAAATGCTGAAGGTCTGGCGCTCAAGAGAGAAAGTGAGCTTCTTTTTTATAGGAAGCACGAAATCCGAAGGAGAGCGCATATAATCAATAATACGATCAAGCCGGATCTCACCATTTGTGTGCATTTCAATGCAGAAGCTTGGGGAAACCCGAATAGACCAAAACTAATAAACCGCAATCATCTTCACCTTTTAGTAAATGGTAATTACAGCTCAAACGAATTTCGTTTGGAAGATAACCGATTTCATTTATTCAAGAGACTCTTACAAAATACTCATAATGAAGAGTTAGCGATAAATATTGCAGTTGCCAGTTCAATGGCTAATGAAACTGGACTCCCTCCATATAAATATTCCACTTCAAATGCCAAGCTCATAAATCACGAACAAGTCTACATTTATGCCAGGAACCTTCTTGCTAATAGAATCTACCACTGCCCAGTTATTTTTCTCGAACCTTATGTAATGAACAGTCTTACATTTTATCATAGAGTCCTAGCTGGGAATTACTCTGGAGAAAAAATGATATCTGGAAAGAAACGTAAAAGTTTAATCCATGAATATTCCGATGGTGTAGTTAGTGGACTTGTTAATTACTATAAAATGAAGAGAAAATCCCAGAAATAAAATGGGTTAATCGAATTATTAAAATCATAAGGCTTTAGTTGTCATGTCTAAGATTCATCAAAGACTCATATTGCAATCTCGGGATCGGAACTTTCTAATCCGCTCCTCAATAATCATTGGCATCATTTCAATACTTATCGGTATCGTATTGCCTAATATTTCCAAACAAGAAAACCAAATTATAGAAAAGTTAAAAAAATCATGCCCTTGGATTAAAACAGAATCTGTACCAATCATACTGAAAAGCCTGAACCTAAAGAAGGTTGAGCTCATCATTAATTTTAGAAACGAGACAGGATTTGATGAAGTGAGTTTTGCTAGAATGGCGCGTGAGGGGCTTTACTCAACAGCTTCATTGCTTGGGATTCCTCAAAATAATTTAACCCCAGAGACCCAAAAAATTATTGAGGATTATTTGGCTATAATGAGCGATTCAGAGAAATCGGATTCAGAATTATTATTAAAATTAAGGACAGCCGCCGAATCAAAAAATCCAAAAAGATTCACTGCTGAATTCTACGCAGACATTCTTATTTCAATGGGAAAAAACAAAGAATCCCTAGATTTCTATAAAAGAGAGATTTTGAATTATCCTCAATCTGATCATGCAAGAAATGGAATCATGCGAGCACTACTAGCCCTAGAAAAGAAAAGCGAACTTGAAGAACTATTTTCCAATAAAGAATATAGAAATTCAATGACGAATAAAACATTTGAAGATGTTGCTTCAAGATTAGGAAAGTGGATATCACTCACCAAAAAAAATATAAAATTTCTTTTCCATAATCTTAATTTCGTTTGGCTTTCTGTGACCGCTTTTGCAGCAACTATTTGGTTCTGCATTATTATAAGTTTGGGACGCGCTGGTAATCTTCCACTAATTCGAATACCACTTTATGGATTTGGATTCATAGCTGGATTCATATCAACCTTTGTGGTTCTTGGATTAGTTTTTTGGCAAGAAAATGCTCTTCAATTCAAGTTAAACGGAGAAATAATTAATGATAGCCTTTATGTAGTTTGTGGCATTGGCCTTAGAGAAGAACTAATCAAATTACTTTTTTTTACACCATTTCTTTTTATTCTTTTAAAGAGGAGATGCCCAATGGAAGCCTTAGCAACAGCCGCTTGCATTGGACTCGGATTCGCCTGCTCAGAAAATCTACTTTATTTTGGTCCTGGGTCCGAAGCAGCAGTTTTCCCTAGATTTCTAACTGCAAATTTTTTCCATGCATCGCTGACAGGAATTGCCGGCCTCTCACTATTTTATTTTAGCCTTTGGCCTAAAACGAGATGGGAAGGGTTCATTGGAACATTCATTTTAGTAGTAATTGCTCATGGAGCTTATGATGCCTTGGTAGGGCTTGTTCCCCAATTGGCAAAGCCACTGAGCATTTTTTCAATTATCATTTTTGCTCTCATTTCAAACTATTATTTGAATTCTGCCAAAGAAGTTAGAGAAGGCAGTTCTTCTACTATTTCGCCTCTGGGTATTTTTGTTATAGGATCAAGTATTTTAATAGGCATAACTTGGATTCTTGCGTGTCATTTAAATCCAATTCGTGAGGTAATAACCACCATTGGTAATAGTACTCTATCGTTAGGAGCTCTGGCTTTTATTTTCATTAATCAATTCCGTAACGAATAATCATTACAGAAACCTCACACGCACAAAGACCTTGACCATATAGCCATTAAAGGCTTTAGCTGGATAGGAAGAGATAATACTGAAAATGAAAATCCAAATAATTGCTCCGACTTTAGTGATTATAGCATTAGGACTATGCTCTTGTAATACGCTTCAATCGATTCGCGTGCCTTCAATTAATTTGCTCAAAGGCACTCAAGAAAATAACATTGAAGAATCTGGTGAAGTAACAAAACCAGCTAATACAGGAAAAAATTTGGTAAAGAAAACCTCACTTGAAAATTCGAATTCTTCTCCACAAACAAATGTACCTTTATTGCCAGAACCCATCACCAGCGAAGAACCAAAAGAACCAAAAATAGTTCCACCACCAAAGCCAGAAGAAAAAAAATCTACTCAACAAGAGAATCCAGGAAAGCAATCAATCCTAAAGCCTAAACTTCCTGCGCGCGAAGGCGTATTACCACCAAGTTAGCAACTGCCTATTTTGGGAATGTTATCCTAGGGAAAAACTGGGTGCCCAAATGAAGCAGTCTAGGGATCCCCAGCTAAAACGATTCGACGAATCGTCCCTAAAGCAACCTTAACACCCTGTTGCACCTCTGTGGTCAATAACAGTTATGCCACACAGTTGATCCTAAGCCGCAGTCGGAGGCGCACAGTCAATAGACAGACCTCGGACGTTGAGCACCTCCAAGTCATTCTACCCAAGTGAATTGTCCTGTATAACGAATCTTGGCCTTACTTTTGATGTGATTAATTAATGATTCGATAGCCCTTTGTCGCTTCTCAACTTCAATGGTTGCAGCGATCTCATCATACAATAAATCTAATGAAGCTTTGGCTGAATCCATTCGGCCAATAACGTGAACTATGTGCCAACCAAGAGCGGTCTTGAACGCGGGGGCTGTCTCGCCAATACTTATTTTAATAATACTATCATAAAATTCATCAGGAACACGGTCTCGGGTAAGCCATCCCAAATTTCCTCCCGCATCTTTGTTTCGAGAATCCTCGGAAAATCTCATTGCCAATTCATCGAAACTCTGACCTTCTTTTAATTTCTGAAAAATTCTTTGGGCCTCCCCCCCAACCTGCTCAACATCTTTATCCAAAGTTGAAAAAAAGATGTGCTTAACATTGACTCTTTCGGGAATCATAGAAATAATTTCATCACTTTCATATCGTTCTATTATCTCCTCTTCACTAACAATAATATGTTTCTTTATAGCCTTCTCAATCCATGCTCTTTGCATCAATTGGTTCTGGAGAAAAGTATCAATCCGACTAACTGAAAATCCTTGAAATAAAGCTGCCTGCTCAAATTCTTCGGAACTATCAAACCCTCGGCGAAACCTTATCAAAGCATCATCAATTTCTTCTTGGGATAGTTCCTCAGGGTAGTGGTAAGAATGGAACCAGATCAATCGGTCAATTACTAATTGATCAAGCACAAGAAGGCGTATCGCATTAATTCTACTTCTTGCAATCTCACTCAATATTATTCCATTTTTACGACAATACTCTTCCGTAGCACGCTCCAAATCATGCCGCCTAATAGGGTGAGCATTCACTGTAGCAACAATTTCTTCTTTTAAAGCAAGTTCCTCAGCGTCCATATAATTGCCTTTCAATGTCTGATCCATCCATGACTTGAGTGGCCCACCAAACCAATAAATATCCCCAACCAAATACAAAATACTCAAGCCATAGAAAATATATCTTCGCGGGAATTTAAAAGGCCCTTTAGAACAGTCCGCTTCTTGATTTTCAGGAATCATTTAATTTAGAATTGCGATTCCACACGCTGGCCTGAGCAATACCTACTTGAAATTTACGTGCATGTTCTAAGATAATGAAAGGCATGTCATGATTGTTCTGGAGAACGAATTTTTCGGACAAATTTGCGCTTATCCAATCTAGTGTCGATCCTTTAGGCCAATTTTCCATCGGAGTGAATTCTCCAATCCAAGTACAAGGGGTAGTTATAATCAACACTCCCCCTTCATTCATGATTGCCGGTAATTTCTTTAGGAGATTATCCGGATTAGACAATCTGCAAAGTAAATTCGCTGCATGTATGACATCAAATTTTCCAATTCCATCAGGCAATTGCAGTGCATCCCCAACCTCAAAGGAAATCCGTTCAGGCCTCGACCCTTTCGGCATCTGAGCAATATAAGAATTAAACTGACTCCCTTCCTGCAGACGATTGAATTTAACACTACCCTCAACTCTTATCGTTTCAGCGGCACTTATGAACTGATTGGAATAATCTATGCCCACTACCTCATCACAAAACCGAGAAAGCTCGAAACATGACCTTCCTACCGAACAGCCTAAATCTAGAGCACGCCGCCTACCCTTGGTAGTATCTAGATTTTCAGTAACACTACGCCCAGCAAAATTCAAAAAGGACTCAGGAAATATTTGAAACGGATCTATTTCAAGAGAATTGCCATAGTGAAATAACAAATACTGATCAAGGCATGATTGGGACTCATAAAAGCTCACTGGAAAATTAATTAATTATCTTCTATTGAGATAAAGCATTTATGAGATACTGGCTAGGCTTAAAATGTTCGATAAGAATCTCGAACTGATCGCCTCTTTTCATTCTAACCTGGCTAATATCAAAATTAGGAGTTTTATGTGGTGCAAAAAGAATATCATCATGGGTAGAATTTTGGTGAGTCTTGAACATTTCAGGAATGATATCGCCACCAAGATGGTCGTCTCTGCCAGTCGCGAGGTGACAAGTTCCAAGCACCTTCTCGTCTTGGATATCAGCACCCGAAACTGGTAAAACCTGAGTTCCGAATCCTAGCTCACCTAAGGTTCCAGTAACTGGATCGTCGTTTAATCTTTGGTTGTGCTCGTCGATTATTGCCTGATCTCCTTCGATCAAAGTACTGCGGTATATGTTACGATCCTTTACATTAAGAAGACCCAGAGTTCCATCATAGTACTTCATAGGAAACTGTCCAACTGCATCGACTGGAACGAAATAAACTTCGCCGGCGGGCAAGTTCGCAATATCTGGAACTTTACCCTTGCAAAGACCATGCGATTTCTGTGCCTCTTGGCCATCCAAAAATAGTTTTGCTGTTAGAGTTCTGCCCTCGTCCAATGTAAAATCAATTTCAATTTCATCGGCACCCGTCATGGCCAACCGCAGTTTCTCAGCATCAGATGAGACCTGATTGTAATCTACAGAAAGACCTGAATTAAGGATGATATCATTCAGCCCATGCATAGTAGCACCACGAAATCCAAAATCTTTACACTTGGCAGTTAGTGGCGCAGTGGCACTCCAATCTGAAATACACAAAATGATATCATATTCAGGGTAAATGTTCTCATCCAAGGACAAAATTGAACCATCCACACCAAAGCATTCATCCTTCATATCAAGATTGGATCCATTAGTGGCATGGTAAGCAAACATTTCGCCCCCACTCATACCAAGTTCTTTCATTACACCATCTTTCAACTTGCAAAAAAATTCTTCATAAGCTTTTACTTGGACAGGGAATCTTTCAGGAGACTGCAAGAATTTAAAGTCTCTAATCTCTTTTGAGGGTTCTTCAAAATCTGTAATGATACAGACCCTACATCCTTCAGTTGGATCAAATACTGAATCCAATAATTTGGTTAAGCTAAATTCTGGAAATGTTCTATCTTCCGGATTTAAAATAATACTCGATGGGAGGGTTTCAGTTGAATTCATTTTCTGATATAACTTTGGCGAACTTGAATTAGATGCAATGGTTGATTTTATTGAAGAGGTATTAAATAAAAATTAAATGCAAGATACTATTGATCATAAAACAAAACGCATAGTTATCATTTCTGGATCTACAAGTGGTCTCGGAAAACAAATTGCTCTTGGTCTAGCAAAAAAAGGATGGACTGTGGGTGGATTTGGAAAAACAAAAAGCAAAGTTACGGCACTCACAGATGAACTAGGAGAAAATCATGATATTTTTCAAGCCAATGTTTCTTGTGATGAATCGATTGCTGCCGCAGCAGAAAGGTTAATTAACAAATTTGGTTCACCGCATTTACTCATTAATAATGCTGCCATCATGAATCATCCTGCACCTTTATGGCAAGTATCGGCTAAAGAGTTTGATGAAATGTCTGCCGTTAACATTAATGGTGTAGCTAATATGATTAGACACTTTGTTCCATCAATGATTCGAAGCCGCAGGGGAATCATAGTAAACTTAAGTTCAGGTTGGGGACGTTCAACCTCTCCCGATGTTGCCCCTTACTGTACAACAAAGTGGGCCATTGAGGGAATGAGCAGTGCATTAGCCCAAGAATTACCTGATGGCATGGCTTGCATTGCTTTAAATCCTGGAATCATTAATACCGAAATGCTAAGGAAGTGTTGGGCTGAAGGAGCATCAGTATATCAAAAACCTGAAGAATGGGCAAAAATGGCAATTCCTCTAATTGAAAGGATTAATTCCAATGACAATGGAAAGCAAATGACGGTAAATTAAACCATCTGGAAGAAAGATACTCTAACGCTCTTCCTCATTGACAACGCAGTGTAAAATCGCCTCACGAAGTTGCCTTCGCCCAAACATGCTGGTAGCTGATTTACCACGAGTCTTACCGGTAAATTTTAAATTTTCTCTTCTTTTGGAAGACCTTCCTGCCCTGAGAATTTCAGATATATCCCTTGTCTCCTCATCTGTAATATTGTTTTTCCCCTTGAGCCAAGAAAAGCGTGATATGAATGACATAGATAGATAAATATAAGTAATTATTATTGATTATTAACAAAAGTTAAATAATTGCAAGATTATTTTTTGTTAAAAAAATCAGCCATCAAAAAAACTGTCCTGACTCTTCTCGCGTATTACAAAGAATTATGAATTTAACGAAAGGGATTCCTTTAAATAATTCACAAAAGAAAAGACCCAGATTGCTTTTCTAGACTCGGAGCCGACAATAGAAATATCTTAGAGAATCAATCCTTCAAAAACCATCAATATGAAATCTTCTATTTTCTCGTTCATTATAACAATTCTTGCCTGGGAGCTTGCCACTGCGGAGGATAAAAATGAAAAAGAAAATACCAATCAAGCTAATAACTCTTCTAGATATGAAGCAGTTGTTAGAATTGAAAATTCTTCTCTTAATCCAGATTATCGTAGCCCTTGGAATACTGGCCGAGACTCTGGCGGCAATGGAACTGGATGGCTAGTAGGTGAAAATAAATTTTTAACCAATGCTCATGTCGTTAGTAACAGTCGCATTATCTATATAAAGAAAGTCGGTGATGCTAAACCTTATCGAGCAAAGATAGTCCATATTGCCCACGATTGTGATCTCGCCATGCTTGAACTTGAAGATCCTTCGGCTTTTGAAGGTGTGAGCCCATTTGATATCGGAAAACTTCCACAATTGGATACTACTGTTAAAGTAATAGGCTATCCAATAGGAGGTGAGCGAATCTCTATAACTTCAGGCGTAGTTTCAAGGATCGATTTTCTTAGCTATTCCCATACTAGTGTCGATTTACATCTAACGATACAAATCGACGCAGCTATCAATCCTGGAAATTCCGGAGG
The DNA here is from genome assembly GCA_004211885.1 of Verrucomicrobiaceae bacterium. Taxonomy (GTDB): domain Bacteria; phylum Verrucomicrobiota; class Verrucomicrobiia; order Verrucomicrobiales; family DEV007; genus EC70. Next base: position 164,401 of record SHBV01000001.1, on the reverse strand, counting down.
ACCAGTAATACAAAATGGAAAAGTGGTCGGAGTCGCTTTTCAGGGTTACTCTGGAAACGTGGCACAAAACACAGGCTACATGATCCCCACTCCGGTCATTCGTAGATTCCTTAAAGACGTCGAAGACGGTAATTATGATCATTATGTTGATCTCAGCATGAGTGATTTTCCCCTAATTAATCCCGCTCAAAGAAAAGCTCTGGGCCTGGCTAATGATGGAATAGGAATCATGGTAGCTGCTGCAGAAGAAGATGGTTCGGCTGGAGGAATTCTTAAAACCGGGGATGTTCTCTTAGCAATTGATGGCCGCCCAGTAAAATCAAATGGATTGATCAACTACGAAGGAGAAGACGTTAACATGAATGAAATCGTCGAAAGAAAATTTGCAGGTGACGTCATAAAACTAAAGATCTGGAGACAAAACAAATCAATCGATACCAAAGTTACTCTTAAGAGATTCCTTCCATACTTAATTGCAGCAAAGAAATATGACGAGAAACCACGCTACATCATGTTCTCAGGACTGGTCTTTCAGCCCTTAGACAGAAACCTCATGGCTGCACATGGAATGAAAAATCTGCAAGTCCGATATCATTTTGATTCATATGTCTCGGCAGACATTTACAAAGATCGGCCTGAAGTAATCGTTCTGACTTCAATTCTTCCCGATTCCATCAATTCATACTTCTCTAATTTTAAACATAGCATCGTTGATGAAGTGAACGGCGTAAAAGTTAAGACATTGAAAGACGTTCACGATGCTCTAGCCAAAGATAACGGCGATTACATTATAATAAGTTTGCTGGGTAATGGAAGACCCATTGTTATTGAACGAGCAAAAGTAGAATCAGCACAAAAGCGCATCCAAGAAAAATATAATGTGATTAAGGACTATTATTTAGGTGATTAGATACAACTATAATCTATCCAAAAGATAGAACCATTCCGGCACCTAGTATACCCTACACTTTAGCAAAATTTCAAAATGACAAAATTCTCCATCCTACTTTCCGTCTTCGGAATATCAGTTTCACTTTGGTCAGAAAAATTAGAAGCCGCTTCAGTGGATAAGTCGGTCATCCGGGTTAATACAACAATGCAGTCCTATAATCTCGTACAACCATGGGAAAAAGGCGCATCCTCAACCAGAATCGGACTCGGAGCGGTCCTCCCTGAAGGCAAAGTATTGGTCACTGCTCAAATGGTCACAGATGCAACATACATTGAGCTAGAAAAACCGGACACAGCCGCAAAGACAACAGCCCAAGTAATTACTGTTGATTATGAAGCGAATTTGGCACTTCTAAAACCTATTAACGATAATGATTTCTTGTCAGATCGTGTACCTTTCGAGTTAGACACGAACCTATCTCCAAAAGACAAAGTAGAAGCTTGGCAATTTGAGGCAAGTGGCACTCCTGTCACTACTCAAATTACGGTTTCCAAAGCTGAAGTTCGCCAATCCTTCATCGACACGGCTAGATTTTTACAAATACAAGCCAATGGCCCAGTCCAATACCGTTCCGGAAGCTTTACTCTTCCAGTTGCCAAAAACAATAAGCTTGCGGGCCTTCTTATCAGTTATTCAAGTAAGGATCAGATATCAAACATCTTACCTGCTTCAATCATCGAGCATTTTTTGAAAGACTCTGAGGATGGTAAGTATACAGGATTTCCTAATCTTGGAATCATGTATTCCCAAACACTCGACGAACAATTCAGAAATTACCTTAAACTCGATCAAGAAAATGGAGGTGTATTTGTCAGCAAAGTAATTGAAGGTGCGTCTGCTGCTGCTGCGAGCATTAAATCAGGTGATGTTATTTTATCTATTAATGGTAAAGGAATCGATTCACGAGGCAACTATAATGACCCTGTATGGGGCAAGCTCAGCTTCAGCCACCTTGTAAGGGGAAAAGCATTCACAGGAGACTCAATGAAAATAAAAATTCTTCGGGAAGGACAAAAAAAAGAAGTTGATCTGAAGCTAATTCGTCGGCCCGCTGAAGACTATTTAATTGATCCTTACATGTTTGATCGCGGCCCTAAATTTTCTATCATTGGTGGTCTTGTTTTCCAGGAACTTTCCGTTCCTTTCCTAAAACTATTCGGGAACGATTGGCAATCCAGAGCACCAATTAAATTGCTTATGGCACATGCTAATCCGGAAATGTATGAAAAGGAAGGGAGACGTAAACTGGTTATCCTTACCCGAACCATTCCAACTCCTGCCACTTTAGGATATGAGAGACTCAGTACTTTGATAGTAACAAAGATCAATGGGATTCCTATCAATGACATCCATGACGTCGACAAAGCCGCTAGTATGCCTGCTAATGGACAGCACCGGATAGAATTCGACTCTTATCCAAAATTAATTTTCCTTGATGCTGTTTTGGCAGGACGAGTTAATGCCGCTCTTGAACAAAGAATAGGCATTACTAAAAGACTAAAATAAAACAATCAATAGAAACAAGTTCAATGAATTCGAATGCAATTGGTGCATTATTCGATTGGGATGGAGTCATCATAGACTCACACGATCAACACGAGGAAAGCTGGTCAAAACTGGCAGAGGAAGAAAATAAAAAACTTCCTGAAAATTTCTTTAAAATGACCTTTGGGATGCGTAATGAGAATATTATCCCTAACTTTTTTAGCACTTGGATTGACGTCACAAATCACAGAGAAATTACACGATTAGCAAATAGAAAAGAAGAGATTTATCGCGAAATCATAATTTCTGACGGGATCGAACCATTGCCCGGTGTACGAGATCTTGTAGAATCACTAAAAACAGAAAAGATAGCATGCTCTATAGCTTCCTCTACGCCCATTGCCAATATAAAGGCTGTCATGAGTATCATTGAACTCTCAGATTACTTTGACGCTATCACTGCAGCCGAAGATGTGAGTAACGGAAAACCTAGTCCTGAAGTGTTTCTTAAGGCCGCTGAAAAAATTAAAGTAGATCCTAAGAACTGCGTTGTATTTGAAGATGCTCATGTTGGAATTGAAGCAGGACTAGCAGCAAATATGCATGTCATCGCGGTAGCCACTACTCATCCAATCGAATCTCTGGGAAATGCTCATACGGTCAGAGAAAACCTTATAGGTATCGATGCTGAAAAAATAAAGATGCTTTTGAGCTAGTGTAAGTCAATTTAATCCGAGCCCTAGATTTTCCTTACAGTATCGAATACTTCTAGCAATTTCACTTCTCTGATAATCCCTATCAGCCTTCTTTTTTTCAACTCCTTTAGGAGCTTTCCATGCTTTGCGAGGCTCTCCCTTCTTTGCAAGGGTAATGAATTTATCATAACCTGCTGGCTTACCTTTTGGCCAAGCTTTCCAGAAACTTTCATCTTTAATTTTCAGTTCACGATTGAACCCAGAAATGGTCTCAATATTGACTGCGGTGTCAGGACAAAGCTTGGAATACAATTCGAAATAAGACTTCAAATCAACTGTACCCTCACCCATTGCCGTCCACTGCGCAGTCACTCCATTTTCACTTTCCCAGAGAGCAGTATCACGCAGACTCGTAGTAATCGCATATTTTCCAAGATTTCTAAGATTCTCGATAGGATCTTCCAGTGTCCAAATCGCATTTCCTGAGTCCATATTAGCCCCCACAAAATCACTTCCAGCCTCCTCAATTAATGTTACAAGCTCAGTCGAATGCATATCGCCCGCATGGTTTTCCATGGCAATTTTCACACCATGATCAACACAATAAGTCTTGTTTCTTTTCAACACTTTAACAGTGTCAGCAATTCTTGCTTCAATTCCTCCCTCACTTAAACGATCCCTCATATTACCAAGAATAACTCTAAAGGCTGGTGAACCCAGAGCTTTTGCCATTCTTACTCCAAGCTTTAAATGCTCGTCAGCAGTACCCCAATCTTTCTTAAAACTCCCGGCTGTTGGACAAATTGACCAAGATCCAAGTAAAATCTTCACACCACTATCTGTTGCTAGTTTAGATATATTTGTAAGATATTTTTGATCATCTAATTTTTCGAGAGGACCAAAGTCGGTGATAAATAAAGTATCACATTTTAATTTTGCTGCATAACCGATCAGTTCTTGAGCTTTCCAGCCCATCGCACGAACAGCAAAATTGTCATATCCAAGTGCAATTTTCTTTTTTATTTTCAAATTGCCTTGAGCCACTGATGGAGGATCAATTAATGCAAAACCAGCACCAGCAGCAACAGTAGATTTAAGGAATTGTCTTCGATTATTTTCTTGCATAGTAAATAGGATAAGCCTTGCTCAATTAATAAGGCAATAATCTAAATAGCAAAAAAATCTGCATTATTACCAATATATTGTGAATGATTTTTTGTTGGCAAATAGAACCCGATCAATGAAATGAACTCATCCATTCATGCCCAATTATGCTCTGGAGCCAGTAACTTTGCTTCCTTGATCGATATTTTCTCTAGAAGAAAACGTCTACTGTATCCTCCGCTGTTATACTTTTGGCAACATGGATAACAAGCAGAATCTCGACTCAGCTTACGAACTCTTGGAACTATGATTCCACAGCAGCGGCACCGATAAGCTAACTTTCGTTTAATGACTCTATTTGCAAGGGGAAGGTCATGGCATCGCTTCTCTCCTGGAATTCCAAGTTCTGAACATGCACTTTGCCATTCTTGACCATGCGGCTGAATTCTCCGGCCCGAGGCTCGAAAATGTGCAATCAAATGTGCCAGTTCGTGTAAAAGAGTCCTCTCTGGTTCTTCAGGAGCAAATCTCTCTAACCTAGGATTTAAATCAATTTGAGCATTAATATGATGAGCAAGACCGGCCGTTGAGCTTAACCTTAGATTCCAAAACACTTTGATCTGGTCAGCTAATGGATCAAGGCCCAGCACACTTGCCCTTATCCTACACTTCTCAGTCAATTCATTATCAAATTTTAATCCTCGGCCACGTGCTATTTTCTTCCTTGGTGCCGGTCTAGTTATCTCAAATAAATCAAAAAGCATTCCATTTGATTGAGACCTTCGTGATGAGGGTCGAGAATGCCTCATTCGATTCGAAGTGCCCTTACTCAAATTACTTGGAAGGCCAAGCCTGAGCTGATGATATTCAGGACCTCTCATCTTTTTCAGCCTCCCGATGAATTTTTTTATTTTTGATGTCGTGCTCGACTTCGGACAAAGCCACTAGAGAATCTTCCTCAATACTGTTCATTATAAACGCATTGGCACCTATAGTACTGCGCGCTCCAATCACAGTCTCACCACCAAGAATAGTTGCTCCCGGATAAATAACGACATCATCTTCAACGTTAGGATGACGCTTGATGCCCTTTATTGGATTACCATCACCATCTTTGGGGAAACTACGGGCACCCAATGTAACTCCATGATAAAGCTTAACATGACTGCCTATCACGCAAGTCTCGCCAACCACAACTCCGGTCCCATGATCAATAAAAAAATGAGAGCCTATCTGTGCCCCTGGATGAATATCAATACCAGTTTTCGAATGAGCCCACTCTGTCATCATTCTGGGTATAAAAGGAATACTCAGAGAATATAAAACATGTGCCATCCTCTGAATCGCAATTGCTTCGAGGCATGGGTAAGCAAGGATGATTTCTTCAAAACTTTTTGCTGCTGGATCGCCGTCGTAAGCAGCCTCCACATCCGTTCGCAGTACACTCCTTAGTCTGGGTAATTCAGATAAGAAACGACACGCTAAATCATCAGGGGATTCTTCTCGAATTTCTTTAGAATCATCAGATGCAAGTCTCAGACTCCTATTTATCTCTTTCGATAAGGTCAAAAGAATTTGCGAAACTACCTGACTAGTTTCCTTCTCAAGATTTTCTGATTCAATGGCATCGGTTTCTAGGAAACCTGGGAAAACGAGCCTTAGTAAATCTTCGCAGAGCCCCGCAACGGCTGGCCTTGAGGGCAAATTGGCACTGTCAATACGGTTAATGCCACCCACTTCCTGATAAGAAACGAGTAAATCATCAACTATTTTGCGTTGTAAGCTTTCCATATATTAACTGGTCAGAGCGCAAAAAAGATTGCCCATTAACCGAAATAAAATGATAACTAATATAAATAATAAGGTAAACTTAACTAATTGTCTTGTGATGAATGCCACTTTTTTGTATCTAAAAAAAGCAAAAACAATGAATTAACCTAAAATAACTAGACTGTTATGCCGCATGCGAATTGACAGATGAGAGTAGTGAACTTATTAAGGATTGGCCCAAATTATTGACATGCAGACAAATTTATTACTCAGATTTTGTGCTGTCATCTTAGTGATTGTGTTGAATTCGGGATGTCACTCCTTGACCAGCAAAACCAAAATCACTAATTCCAAATATTTTCACCTGGACCCTGAGAAAGAGATTAATTCTCCGGATCCTATGGTCCGATTTGAACAACTTCATTTTTTGCATGGAGCAATCACTGAAAAAGAGAGAAAACAGAGAGCGGGGCACTACTACGTCTTTTGGTGGACAGATCCCTCGCATAGTCCAGTAACTATAAGATTTGAATATCGTCAGAAAAAGACAGGCTCAAAGATTTATTATAGCGAAGTTAAAGCTTTGAATCCAAAAACAAAGAACAAAACTAGGTTCAAAGTCACAGGAAAGGAATATCAAAGTAAAGGAAAAGTGACTGCTTGGCGTGTTCTAATTCTTCGAAAGGATCAAATCATTGCCAGCGACCAATCCTACCTTTGGTAAAATTATATTCTCTACACGCCTTTTCATTAGCCAAAAAAAGCAAACTTAGAATGATTCCCCTTGCCTATCTTGTCGCATAGGCTTTTCTTTGAACTGGTTTTCTAATCTTCACGTGAATCCGGTTGCACCTATCTATGTTGGACAACTCCAGAACGGAGTAGTGTGGATTCGTGTCGAAGGCAAAGGATCATTTCAAAACAGTCACGGCGTAAAGGAATTCGCAACTTTAATGATAAATCGAGGTTCGAAGCAATTTGTCATTGATTTGGAAAATTGCCCGGTCATGGACTCTACATTCATGGGGACAATTGTCGGAATAAAGAAATTATTAGGCACCCAAAACCAAACAAATCTTGAGATCATTAACGCCAATTCTCGTAACACACAGCTCCTTGTAAGTCTGGGCATTGATCTCTTATTAAAATTAGACACTGAAGGCAATTCTTGGACGGAAATTAGAAATAAAATATCAAACCATATTCAAAACAGCCATTACTTGAATATTACCGAGATGAGCAAAGAAGAAAATATTCAACAATCGCTCGAAGCACATCGAGACCTTTCAAAGGCAAATAAAGATAATGTCCCAAGGTTCAAGGACGTCATTCATTATCTCGAACAAGAACTGGGAGAGCAATCTGCTTCAAACTGAAGTAATAATCGCTTACGATCATGACAACAACCATCGTAACGCTATTAGTCTCCCTCACCATAGCGGTTGTTTGTTTTATCTATATTTGCCGATATCAGAAAATTATAAATGAGCTCAAGCGTCAACGTAACGACATTGAAAAAGAAGAGCTCCGCATGTTCGACTTTCTTAAGAGTCTAGGAGAGACTCTCACTCAGGAAGGGGGAACTAATCCTGGCACCCTGCACCGTACCATTGTTCGTGGTGCAGCTATGGTAGTTGATGCTCATGGCGCTGCTTTATATTTACTCGATAAGAGCAAAGATAATTTAGTTTCTGAATACCAAAGTGAAGCTTGTCCCATGCTGATTCCTGTTCCATCTCACATAGCAGAGCAATCAGAAAAAGTACCAAATACAATTAATAGCTACCGACGGCTCACAAGCATAGGAAAAGATTGGGGTCCTTTTGGTGAGGCTTTAAGAGCAAGGAAATTATTAAATATTCAGAACATTGGAACTAATCCACACTTCAAAAATGCAGACAAAAAAATTCATTACGGCGTTTCAACTATAATTGCTCCTCTATGCTATGGAGACAAAGAGCTCGGAATATTAGCAGTGGCTAATGAAGCTGGCGGAGAAAATTTCACAGAAAACGATTTTGAAGTTTTTCAATCCATTGCCGAGCAGTCAGCATTCGCGTTAGGCAATTCAATCGTTCACCTTGAAGCAGTAGAAAAAAAGAATCTAGAAAAGGAACTGAATACGGCTAGCGAAGTCCAACGCATCCTGTTACCATCAGAATCACCAAAACTAGAGGGCTATAAAATCATGGGCCTCAATGTCCCCGCAAGAATAGTTAGCGGAGACTATTTTGATTTCTTTGAAATCAATGATGATCACTTAGCTGTAGTCATTGCTGATGTGTCAGGAAAAGGCGTGCCCGCATCATTAATAACTGCCATGTGTAGGAGTGTTGTTCGGGCCAATGCAATAAATACTCTCTGCCCCGCAGAGGTTTTGCGCCGCGTGAATGAACAGCTATTTCCTGACATCCGCGAAGATATGTTCATTAGTCTAGCATTTCTCATCTTGGAAAAAGGAACCGGTAAAATAGCTCTAGCCAGAGCAGGACACGATGCGCCCCTGCACTTTAGAGCCGATGCGAAAATTGCTGATTCTGTTCAAAGCCCAGGAATAGCTATCGGTATTGATTCGGGAAATGTTTTCAATAATGCCATCAAAAATCATGAAATCCAACTGGAAAGAGGTGATATTCTTCTACTATACACTGACGGAGTAAATGAAGCTTCCGATATCCGGGGAGAAGAATTCGGAATTCAAAGACTACACAAAACGCTAATCAGTGCTGCACCAAAAGGAGCTAGAAATGTCATTAATGAAATACAAGAATCCGTTAACATATTTGCTAGTAATGTTGCGCAAAATGATGACATCACACTTATTGCAATAGAAAAAACATAAAGTCTTTGTATAAAGAAAAGAAATACCTTTTTTAGATATTTTTAAATTATCGGGTATAATGCGCGCCCACAATAACTAATGCCCATATATAATGAGCAAAGAATCAAAAAAGAACAAAGATCAGGCCAAAATTAATCCTACAGAGGAGGAGGAATTGTCTATTGATGTAGATAAAGCTGAAAACTTTAAAGAGGAGTTAGATGATTCCAATGAACAAAAATCAAAAAAAGAAAAAGAACCCAAAGACCCTTTAACAGAAGCACTCAAGCAAGCAGAGCACTGGAAGGACATCGCGGCTAGGAATCAGGCAGAACTGGACAATTATCGCAAACGTATGGCAAGAGATAAAACGGACGCCATTAAGTTTGCTAATAGTGGATTGCTTTGTGAATTATTACCAGTCATTGACAGTTTTCAAATGGGTCTCGACGCAGCTAAATTAGAAGACTCTGAATCTATAATTACTAAGGGCATGGAAATGGTTCAAAAGCAGTTGGAAGAATTTATTTCAACACAAGGAGCCACAGAAATCTCTGCCATCGGTCAGCCATTTGATCCTAATATACATGAAGCAATTTCACAGGAAGCCAAGGATGATATACCCGAAGGTAATATTATTACCCAAATACGAAAAGGGTATAAACTTCATGATAGACTGTTGCGTGCAGCAAACGTTATAGTTTCAAAAGGACCAGAAAAAGATTCCGAATCAATTGATGAAGAAGACACTTAATCACATCCGTCAACTTTTTTACCTTAATCCTTAACTAACAATAAAATAAATATTGGATGTCTAAACGTGATTACTACGAAGTTCTTGGAGTTAACAAAAATGCAAGTGCTTCTGAGATCAAAAAAGCTTATAGGAAAGCAGCTGTAGAACATCATCCTGACAAGAATCCGGATGATCCGTCAGCAGAAGAACGTTTCAAGGAAGTAAGTGAAGCTTATGAAATATTAAGTGATGAGGACAAGAGAAGCACTTATGACCAGTACGGGCACTCTGCTTTTTCTGGTCCGGGCAGATCGAGGGGAGGAGATCCATTTGATATATTCAAGGAAGTCTTTGGTGGCGGCGGTGGCGGCGGCGGTATATTCGAAGAACTCTTCGGAAATAGTAGGAGACGTAGCAGAACAAGTAATAATAGAGGTTCTGATCTAAGGTATGATCTACAAATTACTCTTGAGGATGCTGCAATTGGTACAGTCAAAGAACTCGAACTGGCAAAACCTATAACCTGTAAAAAATGCAATGGTTCAGGATCATCGAGTGGTTCAGGGACAAGTTCATGCAACACCTGCGATGGGCACGGACAGGTCATATCATCGCGAGGATTTTTTCAAGTCCAACAGGCCTGTCCAGATTGCGGAGGGACCGGACAAATTATTAAAGATCCATGCCCTGAATGCAGGGGAGAAGGAAGATCAGAGGAACTGACTCGAATTAAATTAAAAGTTCCTGCAGGAATTGCCCATGGATCTCGTATCCGCTCATCAGGGAACGGAGAAGCGGGTTTGCGTGGAGGGCCTTCCGGTGACCTCTACGTCGTTATACATATCCGTGAGCACGATATATTTGAACGTGAAGACAATGACCTTTACTGTGAAGTGCCGGTGCCCTTTACGATCGCTGCACTGGGTGGAGAACTTGAAGTTCCGACCTTAGAGGGAAAAGCATCAATAAAAATTCCTCCAGGAACGCAAAATTCTACTGTTTTCCGAATGAAAAATCGAGGGGTCCAATTTCTTAATTCCTCACAAAGAGGAGACCTTCATGTTCAACTGCAGGTAGAAATACCTATAAAGTTAAATAAGGACCAGAAAGATCTTCTCAATCAATTTGCCAATTCTATAGGAACAAAAAATTCTCCTATCCGAGAAGGCTTCTTTGAGAAAGCCAAACGATTCTTCAAATGATCTGATTCATTCTGAATAGTATTCAATGCCTAGATTTTATATAAGACCGGAATTCTGGGACCCTAAAAATTTAATTTTATGTGAATCAGAATCGCATCATTGCCTCAATGTCTTGCGCTTAAAAGAAGGAGACGAGGTCAGTGCTTTTAATGGGCAAGGACAAGAAGTCCAGACAGAAATAGAAATCGCTAAGAAAGGTCAAGTTCAACTCAAAGAATCTCATCCCATTCAATCCAGCAAATCAAAAATGCAAATTGCTCTTGGTCAGGCAATACCAAAAGGCAAAAACATGGACCTAATTATTGAAAAATCTACTGAGTTAGGAGTAAGCAAAATCTATCCAATTATTTCGGACCGCAGCATTGTCCGTATCAGTTCTAATGAGCTACTTAAAAAACAAGAAAAATGGCAGCGAGTCGCCATAGAAGCCTGCAAACAGTCAGGACAAAACTGGCTGCCTGAGGTTAAAATACCTAAAAAACCCGAAGAATTATTTCAATTTCATCAATTAGAATATGATCTACTTCTCATAGCATCGCTCCAAAAAGAATCCAAGCACTTCAAAGAAATATTATCCGAATATTTAGGTGCTCACGATCAAATAGAACCCAGTTCAGTATTAATGTTGATCGGGCCAGAAGGAGATTTCACTCCATCGGAAATTAATCTATCTATGAATTTTGGATTCGCTCCCATGACCTTGGGCCCAATCGTACTCCGATCAGAAACAGCAGCACTCTTTTCTCTGAGCATACTCAGTTATGAATTATCATAAAAAGTATACCCAGATTCATAGATCACGACCCCAGATATCCTTTGATAGATAATTTTGTTACTTCTTATCTACGACCCAAATGTTGCGATATCTGACAGGATTTCCATGATTCTGGAAAAAAACCGGACCAGGTTCTGGACCTTCTCTCATTGGCGAGGCAGTCGTTGCGTGATCACATACAGTCTTATCATGGATCAATACACCGTTATGCAAAACTGTCATTGTTGCATTAGCTACTTTTTTTCCATCTTTAAACTTTGCAGCAGTAAAATCGACATCATAGGTTTGCCACGTAAGAGGCGGAAAACACATATTTACGAGAGGAGCCTTCGTAGAGTAAATTCCTCCACATTCATTATGATGACCTTCAAGCGCAAAAGAATCTAGCACTTGGACCTCATAACGACCGTGTGCGTAGAAGCCGCTATTACCTCTACCCTGACCTCGTGCCTTGGGCTTATATGGTGTGCGGAACTCAATATGAATCTTAAAGTCACTAAAGGTCTGCTTACTAGTGCATCCTTCCATCAGCAAACCGTCTTTGCTCATTCTTCCACCTTTCCAGAGATCCGCTCCGTGATCCTTTCCATCAAAAAGAACCACAGCACCTTCCGGAGCCTTCGCGCCTAATGTTGGACTCTCACGTACTACTCGTTTCAAGCTCCCTACTTTAGCCCCATCCTTCATGATGGTAATTACACCGTCTTTAATTGATCCTTTAGTTCCTGTATCCATTATAAAACTAGTGACACCATCCTTAGTCTCTCCCTTTCCTCTGATCCTGTTTTCCTTATTCCCATCCCATCCATCGCCAGGAAGGCCGCCTGGATATCCGACCACATCAAATTTCCCATCTCCGAGAGCAATTATCTGGCCACCTGCATCCCCACCTTCCACTTCACCACGGTACTCACCTTGAATCGCATAATCCGCATCCACATTAGCAGGATCAATATAAGTACCCTTTTTACTTGGTGCAGAAATCAGTGTTTGATAGAAAATGGCAATGAGGGATAAAATAATGAAAGTCTTTCTTTTCATGATATAGGAATTTAGTTTTAATTATTGACTAAATATATTCAAAGGATCTTAACCTATCGATGCAATGCAAAAATTCTATCATTCTGTAAAAATATCCGCCCTTAGCCTCATTCTAGCAATAAGTGCAAACGGAGCACCTGAGATTAAATTCAAGGTCGCTTATCCTAAATTAAAGATTAAAAAGCCTGTCTGGGTTACTTTATTGCCTGGAACTGAACAAGAATTGATCGTTTCTCAAAGTGGGACAATTCATGAACTCCCGAAAGACCGGGCAGCTGGAAACGCAAAGATCTGGTTTGATTTAACTTCTAGGGTACAAATTGATAAGGACTTCGAAGAGGGTCTGCTCGGGCTTGTATTTCACCCAGACCACAAATCAAATGGTAAGTTCTATGTTTATTATTCTCGCCAGAACCCCAAACGTTCAGTGCTCTCTGAATTTGTAACTAAAAATGGAAAACCAGACCCTGCTAGTGAACGAATTCTTCTCGAAATCAATCAACCGTTTTGGAATCACGACTCGGGTCAACCTGCCTTTGGCCCTGACGGATACCTTTATCTCTCGACTGGGGATGGAGGTAAAGGCAATGATCCCCTATTAACGTCTCAAAATCTTTTTTCTTTACTAGGAAAAATTCTTAGGATCGACGTGAACAATCGTTCTGGTGACTTGCAATACGGAATCCCTGAAGACAATCCTTTCGTTAACCAGCCAGGAGCCCGCCCAGAGATATGGACTTACGGAATGCGTAATCCTTGGGGGCTTCACTTTGACAAAAGTGGCCGCTTGTGGTGTGCAGATGTGGGGCAGGCACTTTGGGAGGAAATTAATATCATAACAAAAGGCGGCAATTATGGTTGGAGCTATCGTGAAGGGGCTCATCCATTTCCACTGAACCGTAACCCAAAGATCATAACAGAAAAAGGAAAGGAACCAGTGAAACTCATTGATCCTATTCATGAATACAGTCATGCCGATGGAATAAGTATTACGGGAGGCGTTGTCTATGAAGGTAAAGCCTTTCCTGAATTGAAGGGACATTACATTTATGGTGACTGGGGATCAGGTTATGTCTGGGGACTAACAGTTAACAAAGCAGGGAAAAAAGCGAGTAATCTGGTTTTGAAAAAACGTAACCCGCCAAAGGGAAGCTTCAAACCAACCGCATTTGTGAATCGTCCCGATGGAGAACTATGGGTTCTTTCGTGGGACGGAAAGATATACGAAATAACAAAATAATTATTTCGCGTAGTCGGAATCTAATAACCAGGTCTTAAAAGCAGCTAATGCATTAGCCCTGTGGCTTATGCTGTTCTTGGTATGGGAAGGTAATTCCGCAAAAGTTTTGTCATAATCTTGTGGAATAAAGAGCGAATCATAGCCAAAACCACCATCACCCTTTTCCTTATCAGCGATCTTACCTTCAACAACACCATTAAAAACAGCCAGTTTCTGATCTCCCCTCGCAAGTACCATGACGCAACGGAATCGTGCTACTCTACGCTCTCCTTGGGCGCCAATCCCCTCAAGCTCATCCAACAATTTCTTCCGGTTACTAGAATCGTCGGCATTTTCTCCCGAAAAACGAGCTGACCGGACTCCAGGAGCTCCATTCAAAGCATCTACTTCGAGCCCTGAGTCATCCGATAAAATCATTGCAGAATTTCCCAGCAATTTCCCTACTTCTATCGCTTTCAATTCTGCATTTTCTTCAAAAGTATTGCCAATTTCATCAATTTCTCCAATTTCTGGGTAAGATTGTAAATCTTCAATGGGCTTAAAGATAGACCCTAAGAGCTTGCTAATCTCCTCCGTTTTGTGCGTATTACCTGTTGCAATAATCAAGCGATTCATTTCATTCATAATTTACGTGCCGCTATAGGCATTCCGGTCTACAGAAAACAATACCTCTAACCTCATGTCTGAACGTCGCAAGCAATACCCTTTCGATAAAATTGAAACCAAGTGGCAATCTCACTGGGATCAACAAGGAACTTTCAAATCACTGAATCCAGGTGATGCAGAGTTCGATCCTGAGATGCCTAAATTTTATGCATTGGATATGTTCCCCTACCCAAGCGGCCAGGGACTGCACGTTGGTCATCCGGAAGGTTACACTGCGACTGACATTATTTCGCGCTACAAAAGAATGCTCGGTTTCAATGTTCTACATCCTATGGGTTGGGACGCGTTTGGTTTGCCGGCAGAACAATACGCTATCGAACATGGAATCCATCCGAGAGATACGACGGCCAAAAACATTGCATACTTCAAACAGCAGCTAAAGAGTATAGGCTTCTCTTATGATTGGGACCGTGAAATTAACACGACCGATCCAGCCTACTATCGTTGGACGCAGTGGATATTTCTGAAGCTATACAACAGTTACTATGATGAGGCGGATCAGGCAGCAACACCAATAATAGAGCTAATAGAAAAACGAAAAGAAGAATGCCCTGACGAAAATGAAACTGAACGCAGGTCGTTCATTGATAAGCATAGGCTCGCTTACATCGATGAAGTGGCAGTGAATTGGTGCCCAGCATTAGGAACTGTCTTAGCAAATGAAGAAGTCGTTGATGGCAAATCAGAGCGTGGAAATCATCCAGTCGAACGTAAGCCCATGCGTCAATGGATGTTAAGAATAACTGCTTACGGCAATCGACTCATCGAAGAGCTTGAAGATCTTGACTGGCCCGAAGGAATCAAATCCTTGCAGCGCAATTGGATCGGGCGGAGCGAAGGTGCTGACGTTCATTTTGAATTACCAGGGACAGGCAATAAAGTGACTGTATTCACTACAAGGCCTGACACACTATTTGGTGCAACTTATATGGTGCTCGCGCCTGAGCACCCACTCGTTGATGAAGTGGCCGGGCCAGATCATTTGGAAAGCATTAAGGATTATCGCAATGAAATTGCCACTAAATCTGATCTTGAGCGAACAGATCTCGCAAAATCAAAGACCGGCGTTTTCACTGGTGGCTATGCGGTGAATCCAATTAATGGGGAAGAGATTCCCATATGGATAGCCGATTACGTACTGATGACATACGGTACAGGTGCAATCATGGCCGTCCCGGCACATGATAATCGAGACAATGAATTTGCAAAAAAATTCAACATCGAGATCAGGACAGTCGTTCAGCCAATGGAAGAAGAAATTAACGAGGACATTTGCTTCACCGGTGAAGGAATAGCAATTAATTCGCCTCTCATTGATGGATTGCAAACTGCAAAAGCAAAGCAGGTAGTAACTGATTGGCTTGAAAATAATGGGTTTGGAAAAAGGGCCGTCAATTTCAAGCTTAGGGACTGGCTGTTCAGTCGACAAAGGTACTGGGGGGAACCGTTCCCTATAAGTTGGGATAATGAAGGTGGTCATCACGCTATTCCAGAAGACGCACTCCCCATTCAAGCTCCTGAGATGGAAGATTTTAAACCTACCGGCGATGCAAGACCTCCTCTATCCAAAGCAAAAGAATGGGTCAATCATCAGGAAGGTTACAAACGCGAAACGAACACCATGCCCCAATGGGCAGGATCATGCTGGTATTACTTAAGATACTGTGATCCAAATAATGCAGAAAGATTCATTTCTACTGAAGCAGAGAAATACTGGATGAATGTTGATCTTTATGTTGGAGGAACAGAGCATGCCGTACTTCATCTACTATACTCAAGGTTCTGGCACAAGGTCCTCTATGACCTTGGATATGTAAAGACTAAGGAACCATTTCAGAAATTAATTAATCAGGGAATGATACTGGGTGAAGATGGTCAAAAAATGTCAAAGAGCCGCGGAAATGTCATTAATCCTGATACAGTCATAGAAGAATATGGCGCGGACTCCTTGAGACTCTATGAAATGTTTATGGGGCCACTCGAACAAGTCAAACCATGGAGCAATAAAGGAGTCGAAGGTGTTCACAGATTCTTAGCTAGGGTATGGAGATTATTTATGGAAGACTCGCAGGAAGGAGAATGGGTCCTGTCCTCAAAGATCAAAGAAGTCGAACCAAGCAAACAACAGCTCAAAGTGGTTCATGAAACAATCAAAAAAGTGACCACTGATATCGAGTCATTGGACTTCAATACTGCAATCGCACAAATGATGGTTTTCACAAATGTATTCACAGGAGCAGAAGAACGCCCAATAAAAGAACTTACCACTTTTTTACAACTCTTAAACCCATTCGCGCCCCATATAACTGAAGAATTGTTTGCTGTAATTGCAGATAATTTTCCTCAAATAATCAATGACAACGAAATCTCCAAAATGGCGTGGCCTGAATATGATGAAAAATATCTCATAGAAGATGAGATCGAAATCGTTATCCAGGTCAATGGAAAATTGCGAGATAAGATGACTATCTGCAAAGATGATTCAGAAGAAGAAATTAAATCTCAATGCCAAGAATTGGAAAAAATAAAACCATTTCTTGAAGGGGTCACGGTTCGTAAAATTATTGTAGTACCGGGAAAATTGGTCAATATTGTCGCGAACTAGAGTCCTATTACCGAACAATCGTAAATCCAAGAACCTCATTCATTTCAGATGAGGGGATTGTTTCTTCTGCATATTCCAATATATGATGAGCTAGATTCGATTCGATTCGAATATCAGAAATAAAAACATCGACTTCTGACTCCTCCCCCATAACACATAGCTCGACCCTACCATCTTCAAGATTACAGACTGTCCCTACCACTTCATATCCCATGGCAATTCTTTTTGTTTCATAACGAAACCCTACACCCTGAACACGGCCGCTAAAAAAAACTCTTTTAGCAATCACTTTACGAAGATGGAGGCTCAAATTTGTCTAATAATTCTTCAGCAAATTCTTTATTACCAACATCAAGAACCCTGATCTGATTATCATTAAGTTTCTTTACTGAAATGTAGCGATCTTGAGGGTCATTAAATATATATTCACCTTCATCATCAGAAAGTTTAACTTTCCTTCTAAATTCTATGGACTTAACGACCGCTTTAAAGAATTCTTCAGCATCTTTTTCTGATATCCATTGGCTTCGCCAATAAACATGATCCGTACCATCTTTACCGTTACCGTTTGGATATACTAGGTAACGATCACCATCCCACCCGGCAGCGGCTTTGGATCCATCCCTATTGGAAAAATGTTCAATCCCTTTAGAAACTAGATCCGGCATATTCAAAATATCAGGCTGACCCAATTCGGCCATTCTTTGTAAAAAATCGCTCTGGTTAAGAAGTAGAGCGATTCCAAGCTCACCCGCCACGTTATTCCAAATAGGAACCTCTTCACTAATATCCAAAGCATCAACGTTCCATCTAAAACGTTCCGGCTCCTTACGATCATCTTTGGAATAGAGATCCGGATGCAATATTTCAGAAGTGCTTAGGGGAGGGCGAGTGATTCCCTCATTCACTGAATTCCAGCGATCTTTATCATAAAGATTCTGGCAAAAACGATCACCTAATGAAAAAGGAAAGAGATAATACTCACGCACAAAGGATGGGATCCTTTCGAATTGTTCCCGCGACATTTTGGTCGGACCCTGTGTTGCTAATGAGGCTGACACATTACTTTGCAATTGGAACCGAATCTTGAATAAATTCGTATCGCCAGCAGCTACTGCCCACAGCGCCAATTTTGCATCATCATTATATAACCAATCATTAAGAGATGCCATGAGCTCAAAGTGCTGGTCCTGAAGGGATCGAGCAATTTCTAGGGCCAGTGACGTGCGATCTGAAGAGCTCTTTATACTAGCGTCTTTATTGATTAAGATTTTGTCCTCTCCATTATAAATAGCGGCACCGAGTTGTCCTTGCAGTAAGTCCAAAGTTCTGGCTCTGACATCGACTCCTGGAGTCACAAATCCCATTGCAGAATAGGCACGGGACTGACTCTCAGATTCTTCCTCAGAAACAACGCCTGGCATTTTTGATAGGGCAGACTTCATCTCATCCCAATCCGTTAATCGGTATCTTATATTTCTCTTCAATGGCAAATCCCTAATAGTTGAAGTGAGATCCTGAATTTCTTTGCGTGTTTTCAGCTCCTCATCAGTCCATTCTCTTGCATCTTTTGACGCTTCCCCTGAATCACGGTAATTGGCCAGCCTAAGCTCAAGCCTTTCTGTTTCTTCAATTAATCCAGCCGCATTATCACGCTCGATGCTCAACTGATGTCTTAGATTATTATTCTCATCCTTGAGCATGGCTGCTTCTAATCTGAAATCCTCAACCTCTTTTTCGAGCTTGCTAATATCGACATCAACAGAACGCTTAACGTAAGAGGTATTTACTTCTTTAATGTTCCATAAAAGCAAACCTATCGGTATTGCAGCAAAGATAACAAAGCCAAGGGCCGTAGTGGACTTCATGTCTTAGTTTAATGTTCTAGCTTCGACGTTTGAAAATTCGGAGCTTACGTTTCGGTTTGGATTTTTTTTCAGAAGCCGACCCCGGGAGGACAGGCTTTGCTCCGGCCCCAGGATATTGTACGGCTCCCTGCGGAAGAGGAACTAACTTACCATCCTTGGAGCGAACAAATCCATTCGCTCCTGCCTCGGCACTTTTCTTTGAGGAATGAGCATTGTGAGATGTAGTGCTAAAAACACCAGGATCATCCAAAGCAACCAAGTCACCTATCGGCTTTCCGTTCTGATAGGAGACTAATGCCGGCCTAGAACGCCCATCAAGTTTACTCACAACTTTTACCTTATATAATAATCGCCTAACGACTTTGCCCTTTGAGTCAAAGACTCTCTCTTCAATCAGTTCATCATTGTCATATACAAATTCACTGATGAAGAGAAGATTATTTTGACCATCATAAACGCGCCCCTTCCGTTCCCTTCCCTTCTCATCAAGTGCAAATTCACTCCTCATAATCAAAGTATTATTGCGTTTTTTTGTTTCCCTCACGAGGATCCTAGTGTCTCGGTTTCTTTGAGTAGTTGTATATGTCCCGTCCTTATGAACTACCGTCCTTGAAACTTGGTCAGCCCCATCATAAGAATATATTTCGGACTGGATTGCCTGTGATAAGATCAGAATAACCGTTAATAAAACAGCGGGTACGGATATTTTTTTCATCGGTTGAGGGATCGTGAATTCAGATAAGATTATAACATGCAACTTTACCCGGCAAGTTCCAATGCTCCAGAAAAGCCAGATCTCTGGTCCATTAGAGGAAAAAGCTATGATCTGAGCAAACGGGGAATGATCATGGGTATCATTAACACAACTCCTGACTCTTTTTCAGATGGTGGACTCTTTGAGTCTACTGAAGCTGCTATTGAGCAAGCCATTAGACTCGAAAATGAAGGTGCCAACATCATTGACTTCGGAGGAGAATCCACGAGACCAGGCGCAGAAAAAGTATCTGTTAAGGAAGAAATTAATAGAATTCTGCCCGCTCTTAAGAAATTTGTGGCACTCCGTTCTTCAAAAACATTAATTTCAATTGATACTTCAAAATCTGAAGTTGCAGAGGCTGGACTCGAGGCCGGAGCAGACATCATAAATGATGTGACTGGCTTCTCCGATCCATCAATGCGTAAAGTAGCCGCAAAATCAGAATGTGGCATCATAATAATGCACATGGCGGGGAATCCTCGCACAATGCAAACATCACCAAATTATATAAATGTAACGGCCGAAGTAATCACATTTTTAAACGATCAAATTGCTCTTTGTGAATCTGAAGGCATTAGTCAGAAACGCATCATTATTGACCCAGGAATCGGATTTGGTAAAAACCTAGAGCACAATTTAGATCTGATCAGATCAATCCCCCAAATCACTAAAATGAAAAGGCCTATACTTATTGGTGCATCACGTAAGACGTTCATAGGTAAAATCCTAGAAAATGATGATATTAATGAAAGAGAATGGTCTACGGTTGCGTTAACTTCATACTGTCGAGAACAGGGCGCTACGCTCTTTAGAGTTCATTCTGTGAAGCAAAACTTAGATGCCATGCTAATGACAGAGGCAATTATTAATTGATCGATCTCCGTGCAACGCATCATTTCTTGATATATAATATTAATATTACGTGGAGATCATAAAAAACATATCGGACAATTGGAGAATCATTGCCGAACTGATCATTATCATTGCGATAATGTATGTCATTCTGCGTCGGCACGGATCACAGAAGTGGAACCGTTTCTTTGTAGTCTTGAGTTTTCTGCTGATCATTATTACAGGAACCTCAGTATTTTTAAATTTAAAGCTGATTCCTTTGTTTGTTTTAGTAGGAACTTTCTTTTTTACAATGTCTATGATTGTCGTCTTTCAACCGGAACTGCGCAGAAAATTAGCAGAACTAGGCAGTCGGAGCTTCTTCTTCTTTTCTGAAGGAAAAAACAAAGAATTCTTAGAAAGTCTGACCGAAACTATCAGACAACTAGGAGCCAAAAGGTATGGAGCATTGTTCGCAATTGAGCGACGAATTGAACTCAAACCCCACTTAGAAACAGGCATCTTGCTTGATGCGCAATTCTCTTCAGAACTTATACTAACAATATTCAGCCCAAAAACAGAACTTCATGATGGCGGAATCATATTAAGGGAAGGGAAAGTGATAGGGGCAGGTTGTCTGTTCCCTGTCAGTCAAAGAGAAATCTCAGACCGGAGCATCGGGCTAAGGCATCGAGCAGGAATTGGAATCACTGAAGAATCTGATGCAATTGCTGTCATTGTTTCAGAAGAGACTGGAGGAGTATCAATCGCTCATTCTGGAGAACTTGAGCATGACCTTGATCTGGAAACATTTAGCCAGCGCCTTTTGGATCTATTAGAGGTTGAAATGAAAGAAAATAATGATAAAAAACCTTCAGCGACTGCTTCAGATCCCCCAAAACCAAAATCCATATCAAGCTCTTCATCCGAAGAATAGAGTACATTCATTTGAGAATTTTCTTTTCTGAAACAACCAATCAAAAACTCATACCCATTTTCTATTAGATGGCTCAAAAAAATAAATTTTTTGGAACAGACGGTGTAAGAGGTGTCGCGAACGAGGGGCATTTAACAGCCGAATCAGCGCTCCGACTCGGTCAAATCGCAGCCGAAGAACTGATTCTTTGCCACAATAATAATGATGACCATAGACCCGTTGCCATCATTGGAAAGGATACACGCCGGAGCGGAGACATGTTGGAATCAGCCTTATCTGCGGGTCTTAATTCTGCCGGCGTCGATGTGAAAACTGGAGGAGTAATTCCAACACCTGCAGTCGCACTATTGGTTAAAGAAATGAACGCAGACCTAGGTGTAGTCATATCAGCTTCTCACAACGCGCCACCCGATAATGGAATTAAGTTCTTTTTTAATGACGGATACAAACTCTCATCAGAGCAGGAAGAAAGGCTCGAACAAAAAATACTTTCAGATCAACCAATAAATGCACGTGTCACAGGAGAAAAAATAGGCAGGACGACTCCATTAGTACGTGCTCTTGAGTCCTACGTTTCAACAATAACTGAATTATTTGTCAAAGAGACTTCAGACAAACCGCTCTCGGGAATCCGTATTACTCTGGACACAGCGAACGGAGCATCACATGAAACGAGCCAGAGAATTCTTGAAAGCCTAGGAGCAGATCTGGTCTGTCATTTCAATGCACCTGATGGAGATAACATTAATTTGGACTGCGGATGCACACATCCCGAGGTTCTTTCCAACTTAACCAAAGAAGACCAATCGCTCATCGGCATTTCCCATGACGGAGACGCTGACAGAATATTGATGTGCGATGAAAATGCTGACCCAATTGACGGTGATGAACTCATGGCAATTATTGGATGCCATATGCTAACAAGAAATGAGTTATCAACAAATACAGTAGTGGGAACAAAAATGAGCAATTATGGCCTTGATGAATGCATTAAAGATCACAAAGGGACATTAGAAAGAGCCGAAATCGGTGACCGCAATGTAATGGAAAAAATGCGAAGCATAGGATCCAACTTTGGGGGAGAGCCGAGTGGCCACATCATTTATCGGAACCATAATACGACGGGTGACGGAATCATCGCCGCGTTAGCTACTATGAAAGTATTATTACAAACAGAAAAACCATTATCTGAACTAAGAAAAGTAATTAATAAATTCCCTCAAAAGCTCGTGAACCTTTCTGTTTCTAAAAAGAAGCGAATTGAAGAACTAAAAGCAAATGATCTGATAAAGGAAACTCAAGCTAAATTGGGTGAACAAGGAAGGGTCCTCATAAGATATTCTGGCACTGAACCAAAAATTAGAATCCTAGTAGAGGGAAAGGATGAAGAATATGTAATTTCTCAGGCAACAAAAATTGCAGAGTCCATACATAAAGAAATCGGATCGTGAATCTTTTTATCACTGGAACAGATACCGGTGTCGGCAAGACATATATCACTAACTTGTTACTATCTGCTCTCACCAGCAGAGGAGAATCTGCTATCGGATTCAAACCCATTGCCTGCGGCGACCGTGAAGATGCTAAAATCATCAAAGCCGCTAGTCACCCTTCGCCCACATCAGTAGACACCGTTAATCCAGTCTTTCTCAAGACGCCTGCCGCTCCAATGGCAGCAGCCTCCATTGAAGGAATTAGCATCGATATCAATAAAATTAAATCCACTCACCTAGAACTTACAAAATCCTACAACCATGTACTCACAGAAGGCGCAGGGGGTTGGGCAGTACCTATAAACTCGGAATATTCAATGGGACATCTGGCAGCGGATCTTGGAGATCCTGTCCTAATCGTTGTTAATAATAAGTTAGGAGCACTGAACCAAACGATTCTCACAGCGAATGCCGTACAAAGCATGGGGCTCGAACTAATGGGAATTGTATTAAATCATATTAGCGACGAGAGGGACACGGCGAGCATCACGAACCGGTCAGTTCTAGAAGACATCCTTAATCCTCCGGTCATCCTTGATATCCTACATGAGGAAACGGAAATCGTTTGGCCTTTCTAAAAAAACAAAAGGACTCATATTTTAAGTATCTTTTGTAATACTCGCCGGTAAGGACTTGGCATTGGCAGATCCTCTAATTCTTTGGTGTTAAACCATTCCTCATTTTCCAGAGCACTTTCCTTCTTTGCCTCATAAACATTCATTGTGACCCGGTAACGCGTTATGCCGTATTTCTGCACCAGTAGTAACTGCAAGCCGTTCAATGATTCTGGTGTACGTTCCGGCAACTTCCACATCCCTTTCCTCCTCCTGCCCGTCTCTTTTTCAAGCAATACCCTCTTTGCCTCAAAGGCAAAAACGACATGCTCTTGTGTCTCAGTAATTTTAGGTCTCGACTTTTTTACAGGTAATTCCAAAGGATTCTCGCTCAGACACCATGAAACAGCTGGACATTCCTGGCATTGAACAGACTTTGCTTTACATAGTGTTTGCCCAAGTTCCATGAGTGCGGAATTCCACAACTTTGCCCCAGACTTAGGCACTAGTCCGCCTGCCCATTTCCAAAGCTGCTTTTGACCACCGCTCGTATCAATTCTTTCTGTAAATTCAAAGAGCCTAGCAAGGACACGAGCGATATTTGCATCTACTGCAGGGACTGCTGCATTAAACGCAAAGCTTGCGACTGCACCCGCAGTATATTGCCCAATACCAGGAAGTGCCTCAATTAAGCCAAGGTCAGATGGAAATACTCCGCCAAAATCTTTCATCACTGCAATCGCTACCCTATGAAGGTTCCTCGCTCTTGAATAATAGCCTAGCCCTTCCCAAGCCCTAAGAACTTCTACCTCCGAAGCCAAAGAAAGCGCTTTGAAATCCGGGAACTGTTCTAACCAGTTCCTATAATAACCCCGCTCGAGGACCGTCGATACCTGCGTTTGTTGCAACATCATTTCAGAAACTAGAATTTCATAAGGATCATTGGTAGAACGCCAAGGATAATCCTTACCAAACTCCTCAAACCAATTTACAAGAGCACTATTTAATCGCTCTGATTGATTCAGAGGAAGAGGATCTTCACATTTTAGAGCTTTCAACTGTTGTGCCATGTCCAGCTTGTGTTTAAATCATTGAGTGCCCAAACCAATCAATTCATACACTCATCCATTAAACTTGGACCAAGTTAACGAATTGCGTGAAATCTTGGAATATGAAAATTTCGAATTCAAAACAAAAGAATATACGATTTTCTCTGCAAGTAAGGATCACCTGAACGTGAGTGTTTACCAAAAAGGACCAAAAGTACTAATACAAGGCAAAAAAACTGAAGAATTCGTTCGTTTCACTCTAGAACCTAAAATACTGGGCGAGGCCAAATTAGGTTACGAAGAAGAACTTAATCCGGAAATGTTCGAACCGCATTTTGGAATTGATGAAAGTGGGAAAGGAGATTTTTTTGGGCCTTTAGTCATAGCGGGCGCTTATACCGATAAAAATCTAACCCGTTCACTCCTTGATGAGGGAATAGCAGACTCAAAAAAAATTACTGATAGTAAAATTAAAAAACTTTCTGAAATCATCCGTAATAGCTCAGGTATCGAGCATGAAATTATTGTAATCGGCCCCAAGAAATACAACGAGCTTTACAGTAAAATTGGAAACCTCAATAAACTACTGGCTTGGGGGCATGCCACATGCATAGAAAGACTTTGTGAGAAACGACCTGATTGCAAAAGGGCACTGAGTGATCAGTTTGCCAGATCCTCGGTCCTCACATCATCACTGGGCGAGCGAGGCAAAACCATTAAAATAGAACAACGGACCAAGGCAGAATCAGATATAGCAGTCGCAACTGCCTCCATATTAGCCCGTGATGCCTTTGTAAGGTGGATTGAAGAGGCGACTGAGCAGTTCGGCTTTTCGATCCCAAAAGGAGCATCGAGTAAGGTCAAGGAAGCCGGAGAAAAATTAGTTGCCCAACACGGCACTCAGATTCTTCACGAAGTGTCAAAGATACATTTTAAAACAGCTCAAAATTGGTTATAAGAGCAATTAGACTACATTAACATTACAATAACATTAAAGTGCAAATGAGCATCATTTTTCCGTTGCCAAATCTGTCCAGATCGCTATTTGTTTCTCCCTCCTCATTACCCTAGATTTAGAGTAATTTGAAGGAATGAACAAAATACCCTGATATTAATTGGGCAATAAATTACTTACACAATTTAATGAAAACAGCCACCAAGCGTGACCTCGTAATAAAGATCAGTAACGAAACAGGAATGACTCAACAACAGGTCTTTGACGTTATTCAGAAAACATTAGATACGATCACTCAAACACTCGCGGCTGGAGACGAAGTGGTATTAAGAAATTTTGGTTCATTTCAGGTGAAAGAAACAAAACAAAAAATCGGCCGCAATCCAAACAAACCCGGCACCGATGTCATTATACCTCCAAGGGCAATAGTTAAGTTCAAGCCTGGTAAAGAAATGAAAGAGCGTGTTGCTACCGTTCTACCTCAAATACAAAACTCAGAAGAAGCGCAGCCGAGCACAGAAGCAACGGCACAATAATTTAACATTTGAAGAACTGCCCCTGCCAGGAGGTTCAAATAAGAATTAATTTTCTTCATTCCTTACTCATCTGATCGGCAATTGATTTTACAGCATCGATTCCCGGGGTCCCTTTAAAATCTTTTACAGCTTTGGATAAAATCTCCATGCCGGAACCTTTGTCTCCGACTCTCATTTTTCCCTGAGCGCGTAGTAAGCAGATCCTCAATTGATCTTCGGAATTAGTATACAACAATGAGGCCCTTTTAAAAAACTCATCCGCATCT
Organism: Verrucomicrobiaceae bacterium; assembly: GCA_004211885.1. GTDB lineage: Bacteria > Verrucomicrobiota > Verrucomicrobiia > Verrucomicrobiales > DEV007 > EC70. Next base: position 138,063 of record SHBV01000001.1, on the reverse strand, counting down.
TTATATTTTTTTTCAGACATCATATAGAGGCCCGTCGACTCCAAGATTTTCCCACTCTTTAATGAGTCGGTAGCCTTATCCAAATTGGAGATCAATTGCTTCGGTTCAGATGCCCATCGTAAAACAGCCATGCGGAAAGCTTTGAAATCATCATCCTGACCAGCTTCAATTTCGCTCTTAATGATGAAGGGTTGGTAAAGAGGATCTCCAACCATCACCTGCATCCACGAAAATACAGGAGTCGCTATCCAACCTGCCTCAGCAAAAGTAAAACCCGCCAATAAACGTGCATTGAACAGGTCCAGATGCGTAGACATCTGTAAAAATGGCTCATAAACATTCCCAAGAACAGCGCACGCACCACGAGAAAGTAATGGCCCTGACCAATTCTTTAGGGTCGTACGAAGTGTACTCGCAGAATATGAATGAATGTGAGCGGCTACTGCTCCTCTTTTAAATTGAAAGCTCGGATCGGCGAATGGTCCCTGCGCATTTTGCGTGTACCATCCAAAATATAAAATAATATCTTTTCCGAGAGGATAACCTTTTGGAAAGCGATTAGAAAACCGGTCAACTAATGTCGGAATACCCGCCTTCCTGTAAAAACTACTGCATGTTTCGAGCCAATCATCACCGATCTTATAGGCTACCCCCTTCTCTTTAGCCAAATTAGCAATGTCAATCAGAGCCATTCCCCACAATCCAGACTCTTCAACAGTAATGGCATCATCGATTAGCCGTTTGGCTGTGACATAATTGGGCCCATCAATCCTAGAAGTCAGGAGGATGTCTGGAGTTCCTCCCCGATCAGTTGATCTGAAGTAGGGATTTCCTGTTGCTCCTCTAAGCTTTGGCAGATCCATGCTCAGGCAGGCAATCTCAGAATCAATACTAGCAGCATCATTGTTCCCTGGTCCAAGATTAGTCGAGGACTTTTGCTTTGAATCCTTCGATACAGAACTTTCCACCTTAAGGGGCATCCCAAATATAATTGCTACAAACTTCATTTTTATATGAACGGCCCGCAAGTTTCCTTGGGCATCTTCTTTTCTTTCCCACCAACCATTAGCATCAAATTGTTTGCGGAGTGGTTCCTGTATCGTCCTTTGATATTCTGACCGAGTAATGATCTCCTCGGCCGAACACTTAAGCCCAATTAAATTCTCAAATGGAATATTTCTTTTGCCGGCATAATATGCAGCCAATTTCCGCGAATTGGCCACATTCTGATTGTAGATCACAAGTGTAGCAGACGCATACTGTCTATTTTTAATGGGCTCTTGAGCAGATACAGGAAGGGAAAAATAAACAAAGAGAAAAATTAGAACCAAGCTAAAATCAATAATTCGCTGACCAAATCCCATCATGATAATAATTTTAGACTAAATAAAAATACACACTCCTCATGAATTCGAATACGGATTAGAGTGAAATATTTGCAATCTTGAATCTAATTTTGATGCAATAAGAACTAAAATCAATTTTTCATCGTACACATTTAATTGATTCTCATTGAATCCGATAGAGCCTTCAATATGGTTTGCTCTGTCCAATAAATTACACTTTTGTTAATGAAATCCCTCAAACTCCTAACCTTACTGGTTTTTTCCATGATCTGTTTTTGCAATTGTTCACAAAAACTTGTCCGCGTGCAGCCTTATGATCGTGGGAACTTATCGCAATTAGGCATGTCTGGGGATTTAAACTCACTAATTACCAGCATGACAGAGCACGGATACTTTTCGAGGGAAGGTAGTTTTGGTGGTGGCTTGGTAGGTGGCGGTGGATGTGGTTGTAATTGATGCAAATAAAGATGCTAAAAAACGACAAGATAAAATTCTACGGTAAGCAATTACCAAAAGCGGGGATTACGGGTCTGATATTGAATAAAGGGGCAGCTTCCCATTTTATTACCTATGAATCCCAGTTCATTAGTTCAGCGGCAATCACTCAAATTATCAAATGGTCTTCAGTCACCGTTGCCAGTTTGGGTACTTATGATGCAGTGAGTGGTGCTACGCAGATCACGCAAATTGCCCCATCATCAGGATCATCAACAGTACCCGCTAAAGCGGGTGAATTATTAAATCTAGTCTATCAAATCACTGGCGCTCCTCACCGCGCTCGGAGCTGGGCCGTGATAGGCGAACTGCCTGAAGGCCTGAACCACTTAAACTCGACCAACAGCAACACGGACGGCATCACTGGAATTCCAACGCGACCAGGAAATTACAGAATAAGTGTAAGGGCCTATAAGAACTCTAACAACAGCGGCTATAATTACACTAAAACCTTCACCATTGAAGTTGCACCGGACGAGGAACCTCCCGTCATATCTTCTGGGCCCGAAAGTCTTACAATTACTTCGGTCAAGAAAACGACTCTCAACGTTAGTGCCTCTGGAAACGAAATAAAATACCAATGGTACCAAGGAATATCTGGAAATGTATCTACTCCAATCGCTGGTGCGACCAATCAAGCATTGGAAATTGGACCACTTTTGGCAGATTCTAATTATTGGGTTCAAGTCTCTAATGGTGCTGGGACAGTTGATTCAAAAACAGCTGCCATCAAAGTATTAGACAATTATACTAGTTGGGCAGAGAAAAAGTTTGGATCTAATCCAATTAACGCTGAAATTTCTGATCCTGCAATGGATCCTGACGGTGACGGTCTTACAAACGAATTTGAGTATACAATAGGCTCATCACCTCTAGAACAAAGTCTCGATCAGGACACTTCACTCCGAATCGAACAATCTGATATTAAGCTCTCATTTATGACCGAACCAGCCAAAGGAGAAGGTTACGCTGGACTAGAGCGTGTCTACACCGTCGAAGAGTCCAATGATATTTCCAAAGACTCATGGAAAACGGTTCCTGAATACCAAAATATTATTGGGAATGGTCAAGAAATCATAATCTCAAAATCCATCAATACCGGTAAAAAATACTATCGACTTAAAGTTCATATCAGGAAAAAATCTTGAATGACCTCCAAGTCTCATTATCCAATTATTCTAACCTGCTTACTGCCATGGACCAGTTCTAAGGCCAATGAGTACGAATATGGGTATCAATTATATGACGAAGGGGATGATAGAATCAGGGTCGAAGCCAATTACTTTAGAGGTAAGATTGATCTGACAGATGAATCCACTTTCAGATTCCAGCTCCTTAATGACGCGATCACAGGATCATCACCTACAGGCGTGCTTCCAGGCGGAGATCAACCTTTCATATCTGATCTTGAAGATGTTAGGACTGGGATACTGGCTGCACTCCAATACAGTATAGAAGATCAAAGGATAGAGCTAGAACTCTCAAAGAGCGAAGAATCTGATTATTTTTCAAACGGAATCTCATTGAATTATGAGAAGGATTATAACCTTGGTAACACCACATTAGCTCTAGGATTTAATTATCTTGATGATGTTGTCAAAGTTCCTCTCCTAGATGATGAGAAAAAAGACAGCTATGACATATTTGCCGGCGTGACCCAACTTTTAGGTAAAAACACAGTTATTTCTGCAGACCTCACTCTCGGATACGCAGAAGGTTATCTTAACGATCCTTATAAGGTAGTTCAAAGAAACGAAGACTTTGTGATTGCCCCCGGAATCAGTGTCCCCATCGTTAATATTTATAGGGAGAACAGACCCGATAGCCGGTTCAGACAAGTCTTCCATCAGGAGACTAAGCATTACTTTGAATCACTCAAAGGAACACTCAAAGCCGCCTTTCGCTTATCCAACGATGACTACGGAATCTTCTCACAAACCGCGGAATTAGAATGGCGCCAAGAAGTTAATGATAAACTCCTAATATCGCCTTTTTATAGATTCTATAATCAGAACAGTGCTGACTTTTTCGTAAAAAGTCTAAACCAACTCAATATTGATACTCCGGCAGATGAACCTAACGGCAGCGGTCCCAACTACTCAGCGGACTACCGTTTGTCATCCCTCCAAGCGACAAGTATAGGCCTTAAGATCAATTATGAAGTCAATGAGAACCTCTCTCTTTCCGGAGCCTACGAACATTATGCAATGGAAGGTGTTGGAACTAATTCAGCGCCTCCACAAGCGTATCCAACCGCCAACACTTTTAGCATCACGGCTCAAATCAAATTTTAGGATCGACTCATGAGTGCTCCGGACCTGAGCAAATTTCTAACACCTAGTCCTCTAGGAGTACGGGAACTCCATTTTCGCGCACTAGGAACAGAGTGCCATGTCAAGATACGTTTAGATTCAGAAAGGCAAGCGCTTCAATTTGCTGCCGATACTTTGGAGTGGATCAAAAATTTTGAAGAAAAGTATTCTCGCTACCTAGACACTTCTCTTATTTCAAAAATTAATGACGCTGCTGGCCAATCCTGGATCGAAACCGATGACGATGCGGAGCGACTACTTAACGTGGCGGATGAGGTGTTTAGAAAAAGTGATGGTATCTTGGATGCCACAATGTTGCCTCTCGCCAAGGTCTGGGACTGGAAGAAAATTCATCAACAACTACCAACTGAAGATAATATCCAAGAAGCTCTCCGACTGACAGGCTGGGATCAGGTCGAGCGACGTGAAGGTGCAATCTTCTTGCCCGAGAAAGGCATGGGCCTTGATTTTGGAGGATTTGGAAAAGAACTCGCTGTCGATGCCCTCATTGAGATCTCCCGACGCCATAACATTGAAGATGTTCTCATCGATCTTGGAAGAGACATCTATGCGAACGGCGGTAATGGAAAGCACGAGTTCTGGCACATTGGAATTGAGGATGGGAAGAACCCAGAAAATTGTCTCGCTAGCCTCGCTATCAGTGACCGCGCAGTGTCCTCTTCAGGCACCTACGCGAGACACTTCATGCACAATGATAAAAGATACGGCCATATCATTGATCCCCGAACAGGATGGCCTACCAGTAACGGTGTTAATTCAGTCACAGTAATCGCCAATAGCTGCCTTGAAGCGGGAATCCATAGCACCGTCTGTTATATTCTTGGAGTGGATGAAGGTCTAAATTTCTCTTCAAAATTCCATGAAGTTGATGTCTGCATTCAGTCCGATCAAGGCACTGAAGGGAACCCACAATTTGAAAGGTGGTTAGTCAAAGAGGATAACGACAAAGAGAGCTGATCATTGCTCAAATTCTGACCGCAAAATGTCTAGGTAAAGAGAACCATAGTCATGGTAGAGGTTATCTTCTGTGAAGTAATTCCCTGACTCCGAATCGTCCTTTGAAACTGGCAATTTGGCTTTCCCTGCAGTTGGTTCAATTTGAGTATCCTCATACCATTCATTAAAAGAGGTCACCATAATCATGTTCTTTGCTTTCGGATCCGCGAGCAGCACCGCAACATCTTTTATCATGGAACGAAAAAGATCACCTTCTCTTGATCTTTTAACATCATCAAAAAATCGTGACCTGCCAGGGTTACCTTTACGCACAGCACGGTCATTGTAACCAGGAGCAATGGCAGGCACAAATCCAGTACCAACTTTATTGGCCTTAACCTTTGCTTTAGAATAGTTATTTTTTAAGCGCTCGATCCCAGCCTTAGTGCCTCCTGTAATTTTAGTCGATTGGCCATAAACATCGTATGCCGTTATAGCATTCCACTGACTCGCCGCACTCGCAGGATAGTTAGGACCAAAGACGTCATCCCCTACAATGTATAGGTTGGGATATTTAAGTCGCAGAGATTTTAAAGCTTTCTTACCTTCATCACGCCTGAAGTATACACGAGTCAGGTATATAAATACGACAGGCTTACCATCAACTTTAAGGTAGTTCGGATGATTAAAGTACTGCTCATTAAAGTAGTCAAAATCAGGCACCAAATTTTTATAGCTTGGGTTCCTCATCGAACCTAACCGACCCGTTGATTCATAAAGGACCGCATATTTCAGTTTAGAGGCATCAGGATGCTTCAGAATATGGTCCTTGAATGTTTCATTCTGACGGTTTTGACCCCACCAACTCACTGACCAGAAATCAATTCCAGCATGTTTAGACTGTTCAATATGACCCTTTATAACCTTCGGGTCGCGGCTATCATAAACACCCAATTTAGGAAGCTGCACCGGCTTTAATCTCCCCCTCAAAGCTTTTTCCATCCACCCCAAATCATTTTCATTATTTGGCGCCTCATACCAAGCATAGTAGTAAGCGCCCAACATAAAAGTCTTATCTTTGGTCAAGTTCTCAGCCTGAGCATTAGAAAGTGTCGAAAGAATAAATAGAGCTACAGCAACTTTTACGATCAGCATATTATTCATGGTGCCAAAGGCTTGGCCCTTAATCATATTTCAATTTAAACAAAAGGAAACCACGGAAATATCTCAGAATAGCTTGCCTTTCATTACTTCAAACTAATAGTAAAGGCATGAAAAATGCCCTCACAATTTGCTTTGGATAAATAACAAATCACAGGCTTAATTTCAATCCATCGTAAGCAATACGAACATTCTCAGGAAGATTCGACTCATCTCTTTCATGCATTACGTCATGAGAAATATGAGTTAACCAGGTCTGCTTCGCACTCAATTCCTGAGATATCTCAACTGCTTCGGAAATAGAGATATGCGTAGGGTGAGGGGTGTGTCTTAGTCCATCAATGACAAGACACTCAACATTATTTAATACATTCATTCCTTCTTCATCAATTTTTTTACAGTCCGGAATATATCCAAGTAATGGTAAATCATTCTGATAAAAGGCAAAGCCTATACACTCAACCTTTCCATGCTCGACAGGAATAGGAATCACTTTCACTTCAAATAAATTAAAAGCCCCTTCAATTGGTATCGCGTCGGGCTTGAAGTAACCTGGATAACGATTCTCACCATTAAAAATATAAAAAAAACATTGGCTAAGTGCATCAATACAACTGGGCTTGGCATAGATGGGAAGCGTATCTTCTGCTCTAGGTGTAAATCTTCTTAGATCATCAAGACCCATTATATGGTCAGCATGAGGATGAGTAATTAATACAGCGTCCAAACTCGCTATGTCCTCCCTAAGACACTGTTGCCTCAGATCGGGACCGCAATCAACGAGCACCCTCTTCTCATTCGTTTTGATGAGAATGGAAGACCTTAAACGTTTGTCTTTAGAGTCTGGGGATTCACATACTTCACAGGTACAGCCCACCATGGGCACACCGACCGAAGTGCCTGATCCTAAAAATATGACCTCAAGTTCCTGCATAAAATGCTTCTAATTAAAGGGTCAGCTCATTCAACAAGTATATAAAGGGCTAAAATACTGTTTTCTTTAATAGAAATTAATATTGTTCACTTGAACACTTGTTTATTTGTACATATTGTAAGGGTAAATTTTAGACAATGCTTAGCTTACTTAAAATCAATAATTTGGCACTGATCGAAGAGGTCGTGTGGGAAATGGGATCTGGGCTAATTGGTATCACCGGGGAAACAGGATCGGGAAAATCCATGGTCATAGGAGCACTAAAACTGATCGTGGGTCAGAGAGCTGACACCGAACTAATAAGGACCGGAGAGGATACCTGTACTGTTGAAGCTATATTTGACCTAAAAGATTGTAGTGACATTAACATAATACTTGATGAATCGGGTCTTGAACCATGTTCCGAAAATCAATTAGTCATAAGAAGAGTTCTTGATAAGAAGGCCACGAATAAGCAGTTCATCAATTGCTCGCCCGTGACTCTGAACACACTCAAGAAGATAGGCAAATTACTCGTTGATCTGCATGGGCCCCATGACCATCACTCATTATTTTCAAGTGAAAGGCAACTTTCATTACTCGATGCTTATGCAGGTCTAACAGAGATCACAAGGCAGCATTCTTTGGCATACAAAAAATTCAAATCTCTTCAGAGTGAATATGATGAACTCATTAATTCGGAAAGAAGTAACGAACAGGCTATTGATCTTTTAAAGCACCAGATCAATGAGATCGATGAAGCCGACATTAAAGAAGATGAGGAAGAGCAATTGTATAAAAGTTATCACGTAAGTAGAAATTCCAAGAGCTTACTAGAAGCATCGAGTAAAATCATCAGTGAGCTTCATGGTGAAGAACATTCAGTCATTGATCAACTCATGCAACTCATGCGCTCATTAAAAGAATTAGAAAAGTTTGATTCATCAGCTACCGAATACACTGAGAAGTTTGAGAATGCACTAGTTGAAATTCAGGAATTACAAAATCAATTAGAAACCTATGCTGGCAGTATAGAGATGGAACCTTCAAAGATTGAGGAAATCGAATGTCGGGTCGATCTCATTGAAACGCTGAAGAGAAAATACGGCAACAGCCTTGGCGAGGTTCTCGGTTTCAGGGAATCAGCTCATGAAAAATTAAATAAAAACGAAAATAGGCATGAAGAATTAAAGCGGCTAGAAAAAGAAATCGAGGAATCTCAGTCAGAAATGCACAAAATATCAGAAAAGATCACTAAAAAACGTATCTCTGCTTCACCAAAGCTCGCCAAATTAGTGACAAATGAACTGAAAGACTTAGGATTTAAAAAATCAATATTCGAGATTTCCTTGGAGCAAAAAGAGAAGCCCACATCAATGGGCGCCGAAAGTATAGAGTTCCTTTTTGCTCCTAATCCTGGAGAACCATCAAAAGCCTTACGATCAATTGCATCGAGCGGTGAAATGTCACGAGTGATGCTTGCATTGAAAAGCACTTTAGCGGGGGAGGATGCAATACCTGTACTCGTATTTGATGAAATAGACGCCAATGTCGGAGGAGCAATTGCCCAATCAGTTGGAATTAAAATGGCTTCACTAGGAAAGAGTCATCAGGTCATATCTATCTCCCATCTGCCTCAGGTAGCTTCCCTATCGAAGTCCCACTATGTGGTGAAGAAAGAATTCACAAACGGAGGGCGCACGCGGTCAGAAATCATGAAAGTGGATGGCAAAGAACGGGTCGCTGAGATTGCGCGAATGCTTGGTGGAGAAAAAGAATCGGCCCAGCAGCATGCGCACAGCTTAATGCAGACTGCTGCTTAAATCGTACTCATCAATAAAGAGATAACCATAGATCATCTTCCGACACCAGGAGTCTTCATTTGACGTCGGTAAATAGATCCTCCACTTGCAACATAAAGATAACGAAGTCCCTGACCTGAAAATGCCAAGCTCACGACAGAATTGTTCGGATCAGGACCCAGAATCACACCTCCGAGCCTTGCTGTAGGGTCAAACATCTGGATGCCCAAATCTGAGCACACATAATAACGGCCTAATGAATCCACGTCACAACCGTCCCCTTTACTTTGAGCATTCTTGCCGCGTATCCGAAGAGATCCATAAGGAGCCTTAAAACTTAAGGAATTATCTTTATCTATTCTGAAAAACCAAACCTCTCTTTCGAGGTGATCGGAAACAAATAGTGTTCCTCCGTTCGGAGTCAATGCGATTCCGTTCGGTTTGAGTATGCCACTGTCAACAATCTTCAAGACCTTCTGCTCCTTACTCAGATCGATGTGGTACACTCTCTGCGAAAAAGTCTCGGTAAAATACAAGTGATTGTCTTTAGTCACTACCAAATCGTTGGGTCGGACATTATCCACAATCACTTCCAGGTCCTTCCCTCCTCGGAGTGCACAAATGCGCCGGGCCCTTCCCTGACAAATATAGAGGACAGAATCCTCACCAAATTGGAGCCCGCTAACACCTTGTAAAGGAGGACCAAAATCAGAGACTTTTCCATCCAATCCGATCCTCTTGATTGGAGCCTTGCTCCCTGCATCTGCAAAATAAAAATTGCCCTTCTTGTCAGTGCAGCAAGCATCACAAAATTTCATTCCACTTGCCATTTTTTCCCATTCTTGCCCAGGGACGAGTACCATTGTCAACGGTGTATCCTGCGACCGGCATGAAAGGACCGTGCCCAAGGTCACTAATATCCATATAATGATACTACGATTCATTAGTCTTTTGGATAATCTCTCCAGAGCCATCTTAGCATGTCTGGAAAGATTGAGCCTCCATGCTTTCCATTATGTGAGCCATCACCCATAACGAACTTATAATCATAACCGGAGAACTTTAGAGCAGCTGCCATTTGTCGGTTCGCTAGTGGCCAGTTGCCATGAAGATTATCAAGATCATTTTCTCCTTCCTGAAGAAAAACACGTATCGGTTTCTTCTCTGTCTTTCGAATAATGGCAGGATAATTATGGCCTCCCCTTATGTTGGTAAAACTGCCTATGTAAGATATCACTTTCCTAAACTGGTCAGGCCGTTCCCATGCCACAGTCCAAGCGCAAATTCCTCCGGAACTGATTCCGCAAGCAGACCGGCCCATAGGGTCTTCGGTAATATTATATTTTTTTTGCACCTCAGGTAGCAAATCATTCAGAAGGAACTTAGCATACTGATCACTTAAAGTATCGTACTCCAAGCTTCTGTTCTTTCTTGGTTTGCCGCCTTCTTTCTGTGGTGGAATGATGCCCGGATTAATAAAGACGCCTATGATAACTGGTATCTCTTTCTTATGAATAAGGTTATCAAAAACTATCGAGGCCCGGGTGTGTCCAGAAAGATTTTGGTACCAGGCTCCATCTTGAAAGACCATCAGACAGGCAGGCTTAGACTTGTCATATTGCTGAGGCACATAGACCCAATAATCTCTTACCGTGCCAGGATAAACCTCGCTATCAGTGAATTGATACTTAGTCACTTTGCCCTTAGGGACTCCGTCCTGAGGCTTTGAATCTTCTGACAATTCATAACCAAGCCCCAAAGAAAAGGGGATAAATGCCATGAAAATACTGATTTTATTAAGAAAAAATTTCATTTACTAGATCCAATCGTAGGCGCTCGATCAAAATAAGAAAAACCATAAAGTAATTTAAAAACTATTTATTCACTTGTTTAAAGTCTCTTTTTTTAATGAATTGGCACTAAGAAAGAAAAATGTCTCAAATCAATCGGCAAATCAAAGTAGAAAAGTTTACAACTCCCGAAGAAGGAGCCTCATGCTATCAGGAAAAGATCGAAAGCCCTGGTTCTGAAGAATTACTCATTCGAACTCAATATGCGCCAATTAATCCAGCAGACCTGAATGTGATTGAAGGAAAGTATGGAAAACTGCCTCAACTCCCAGCAATCATCGGCAATGAAGGGAGCGGTCTAGTCGTTGACACGGGAGAGTCCTGTGAAGGGTTTGCTGAAGGAGATCATGTCTTTTACGTCAATAGAAATGACTGCTGGCAGGACTATGTAAGAGTTCATCCGAACCAGATAATCAAAGTCCCTCACTCATTGTCACCAAAACTCAGTGCTATGCTAAAGGTGAATCCGGCAACGGCCTGGTTACTTCTCAACCAGATAGAATATAAAAAACCTGATTCCTGGGTCGTTCAGAATGCATCTAATTCTGGAGTAGGTATAGCTGTCATTGAAATTGCAAAATTGATGGGCTGGAAAACCATCAATTTTGTGAGGAGAGCGGGCCTAAAGGATCAACTCATGGGCTATGGTGCCGACCTCGTCTTTAGTGACGATGATATTGGTAAAAATGAAGCAATAGAACGAATCGGAAAGAATCATGTAGGTTTAGCAATTAACGCAGTTGGTGGCGACAGTGCCCTCCGCATTATGTCGTTACTTTCAGAAGGAGGCACTCATATCACTTATGGTGCAATGGCCAAGCGGCCCCTTAAAGTACCTAACAGCTTTCTCATTTTTAAGGATTTCAGAATTCAAGGTCTCTGGCTAAGTAAATGGTTAAATTCCACCAAACCGCAGCTGATAGAAACCGTTTACAGAAAATTGGCAGACATGATGATCAATGAGAAATTGCACCAACCCATAGATTCAATATTTAGGCCAGAAGAGATCAAATCCGCTATCAAGCGGTCCATGGAAACCGGACGTGATGGTAAGGTATTGCTGGACTTTACCTCTTAAAAGACCATCAATATTCAATTATGGATCTCTTTGATTTCGCAGACTCTAATGATATTGCCGAAGAAAAGCAGGCTCAGGAAAAGAGCATCCTTACCGTTAGCCAATTAACACGGAAAATTCGTAACCTAATTGAATACCGAGTCGGGGAGGTCTGGGTAGAAGGTGAAATTAGTAATCTCAGGAAACAGGCCTCAGGTCATCAATACTTCACTCTCAAAGATAAGGGCTCACAATTATCATGTGTTCTCTTCCGTGGAAACGCGACCAGGCTGGGCGTGGATCTGGAGGATGGGCAGGAAATACAACTCTTTGGCGATGTTACTGTTTATGAGCCCAGAGGCAATTACCAACTCATAGTGCGCCAAGGACAACTGAAAGGACTCGGAGCCCTCCAGAAAAAATTTGAAGCCCTCAAAAATAAACTCAATGAGGAGGGGCTATTCGACTCCCAAACCAAATTACCAATTCCAATATTTCCAAATACAATTTGCATTATCACCTCACCGACCGGTGCCGCAATCAAAGACGTACTGAGCGTCCTTAAACGTCGAGCTTCCTGGGTCAATGTTATCATCTACCCCGTACTGGTTCAGGGTAGCATTGCCGCAAAAGAAATTGCCGATGCAATTCATAATATTGAGAATTGGTCACAAGAAGGAAAAATTAAAATCGACACGGTCCTACTGACCCGAGGAGGGGGCAGCCTCGAGGACCTCTGGCCATTTAACGAAGAAAAAACAGCAAGAGCAATCAGCTCATTAAGTTTACCTGTAGTGTCTGCTGTCGGGCATGAGATTGATTATACCATCTCTGACTTCACTGCTGACATGCGTGCACCGACTCCAAGCGCAGCAGCAGAACTCCTTGTGCCCGATGCACAGGAAATCAGAAACCAGCTTCAAAGTATCAATAAATCGCTCTCTTACCGTGTCAGCGACACGCTGGACCGTTGGAAAGAAAGACTCGATTATCTGGGAACAAATACTTTAATTAATGAGCCTCAGCGCAAACTTGCGGATCTGGATCAGAGCATTGATTTGAAGATGGACTCCCTCAAATCAGCCCTCATGGATTCCCTCAGAGAAAAGAAAGATTCGATAAGTGATTTGGGGAACCGAGTCAGTATGTGTCACCCAGCGAAGCAACTAGAAACCGTCCTTGGCCAGTTTAAGATTCTCGATAATAGACTGCAGAATGCTGCTCAGAGCCTCATTAACCAATCAAATGAACGTTGTGAGAAGGCAGCCGTTGCCATTAAGACTCTTGGTCCAGAATCTGTACTGGATCGAGGATTTTCACTGACCCACAGCAAGGATGGAAAATTAATTACATCGACCAAAAACGTAAATTCAGGAGACAAGTTAGAGACTCGGGTCTCAGACGGTATCATTAATACGACAGTCGATTAAAAAATGACCTGGATAAGTAAGGATAAGGAATCTTTATCCAACATCCTTAGACTCTATTCCTTAAAAGGGAATGTCGTCATCATCGGAATCAGTCTCAAATTGAGCCCCATCATTTCCTCCGGAACTCTGAGGGGCACTTTGATTGGACTGAGAGCTTTCTCCGCGTTGCTGAGAACTGGATCCACCGCCTCCTCCATCCCGGCTACCAAGCAATTGCATTTGCTCACCAACAATTTTTAATTTGGTTCTTTTTTGGCCAGTATTCTTATCATCCCAACTGTCCATTTGTAATCTACCCTCAATGTATACAGGACGACCTTTCTTAAGGTATTCACCAGCGACCTCAGCCTGCCTACCCCAAAGAGTCACATCAACGAATGTTGTCTCTTCGCGCTTCTCTCCACCATCAGATGAAAAGTAACGATTTAGAGCCATACCAATGTCTGCTACCGCCGTGCCCTTTGGAGTATAACGAACCTCCGGATCACGAGTACAATTCCCAATAAGAATAACTTTATTTACCGATGCCATAGTATTTTCAATATATGAAAATAAGAATAAGGAAAACTCTTTTCTGGATAAAATGAACCCCGCATTACAAGTAATGTAATGCGCCAGCTTCAAAAGTTCCGCTAACCTAGATAATAGTCACTGCTAACGGACCTGATAATACTGCAAATGAACTGCAGAATTAAGCTTCAGGCGCGTCCTCAGCTTATCAATAACATCAGGCTCAGCTGCAAATTGATAGTTCACGTAGTGGCCACCGGCCAACTTACGTGCATTATAAGCGAATTCCTTGGGCCCGATCTGTTCTATCTGATCAAGAGAACCACCTTCTGATTCAATTTCACGACCAATTTCTTGGACCAGCTCATCGACATCAGCTTCCCTACCAGTAGTATCAAGCACAATTACACCTTCGTAGTTTTTCTTCATTTATTCCTTTTTCTTTTTTATTCGGCCGAGGATTCAGCCTTACCTTTTGATTCTGTAGTGGATTCTGTTCCTGTATACTTTCTTTTTTTCGCTTCTTCAGAAGCATTAAATCGGGTCATGGCAGCAGATATCCCCTGATCAGATATCAAGGTAACTGCTAATACCGCTTCTTTTATGGATTTTTCAAGTATTGATCTCTCTTCAGTAGAAAATTTTCCAAGCACGTGATTGCTAGATTCTCCTTCATTACGACCAATTCCAACCCTCAGACGTGGAAAATTCTGAGTTCCTAGGTGCGAAATAATAGATCGGACCCCATTGTGCCCACCCGCAGAGCCCTGACCACGAATCCTCAACTGACCAAATTTTAAATCAAGGTCATCGTATATTATTAAGATTTGATCTGCTTCAATCTTATAAAATGAAGATACTTTACCAACGGCAAGACCGCTATCATTCATATAAGTCTGAGGCTTCAAAAGAAACCTATCAGAATCCTTGGCTATTTGAGACTTCCATCTCTTTTCATCAGCAAACTGCAAAGCACCTTCAGTTGCCATCTCATCAATGACCATGAAACCAACATTGTGTCGAGTCTCAACATATTTACGGCCAGGATTACCTAGCCCTACAATGAGTCGGGGCGGACGAAATTCAGCACCCTCATTCATAGTTGTTCAACTTAAATATCAGCTCGACTCTTTCCCATCCTCACTTTGTCCCTCTTTGTCCTCTCCTTCTCCTTCTCCTTCTTCTTCACCTTCTTCACCTCCCTCATCTTCACCTTCAGACAGAGCAGCGCGAGTCTCGTTAACGATCGCAATTAGAACTTCTCCATCCAAGGCAGCCGAAACTCCTTCTGGAAATTCAGCGGAAGCAATGCTCAAACTATCGCCAATATCTAATTCAGATACATCAAACTTAAGTGCAGCGGGCAAGTCCTTTGGTAAACAATGCACCTCAATATCATGCAATAGAGTGTCTAATATTCCTCCTTGCTTTATTCCTACAGGATCGCCAATCAATTCAATTGGAACCCTAGCGTGAATCTCGCTGTCTTCTTTGACTGCATTAAAATCAATATGCAAAATATCACCTGATATGGCATGTTGCTGAACGTCTTGGATCAGAGCAAGCTTATTGGTTTCTTTTGCACCTTCGATCTGCAAATTAACCAGTATCTGCTGACTAGCACTATTCCTGAGTAAGTTTTTGATTGTACTTGTATCAATCTGGACCGCATAACTTTCCTGAGTAGATCCATAAACGACACCTGGGATCTTGCCGCCACGTCGCAACCGCCCAACAGCAGCACTACCCATATCATCTCTTTTTTCAGCTTTAAGATTAACTTGATCCGACATAACTCGTTATTATTTGATGATTGATAATTAGTTTTCCTCATTTTAGAGGGGCGCAAATGTTATGCCTACTTATTAACTATGTCAAAAAGAGATGTCACCGATTCATCGTTTTCGATTCTGCGTATACCTTCACCTAATAATCCTGCTATACTAACAACTGTGACCTTTTCGCCCTTCGCCATAGGAGTACTATCAGTAGTAATTAATTCCTCAATGTTAGAATCTATGAGGCGTTGATTACCAATTTCTCCTAAGACTCCATGCGAAACACCGGCATAAATCTTCCCTGCACCATGTTCCTTGAGCAGTTCAGCTGCCGCGCATAGTGTTCCTGCCGTCTCCGTCATATCATCAACCAGTAACACGTCCTGACCCTCAACTTCTCCTATAACGTTAATGGCTTCCACCTCAGTAGCGCTGACTCTCCTCTTACCCACAATAGCTAGGGGAGCATCCAAGGCTTGAGCGTATGCGTCAGACATCTTTAATCCACCCACGTCCGGCGAGACCACAGTCAAGTTTTCTATACCTCTTTCTCTCAAGTAGCCGATCAGGACCGGAGCCGCATATAAATGATCAACAGGGATATCAAAGAATCCTTGGATTTGACCAGCATGCAAATCCATAGTCAAGACTCGATTCACTCCTGCCGCATCAAGTAAATTTGCCACTAGCTTTGCAGTGATAGGAACTCTTGGCTGATCCTTCCTGTCTTGTCTAGCATAACCAAAAAATGGAATGACAGCAGTGATCCGTTTAGCACTAGCCCTCTTGGCCGCATCCACCGTAATCAACAATTCCATTAAATTGGAGTTAGTCGGAGGACAAGTGGGTTGAATAATAAAAACATCCTGGCCTCGAATATTTTCGTTAATTTTAACAAAGGTCTCACCATCAGGAAACGCCTTCACTGTCACATCACAAAGGGGAACCTTAAGATGTTCGGAAATGTTTCTAGCAAGGTCTGGATGAGAAGTGCCTGAGATTAATTTCATTACTGGATTGCGCTTACCTGTTCTAAAGTATCAATGCAACATAAAACACATCAAAATGGAAGGTACTTCTTAATTAATATAAGATGGGAATCCTTGCATGATTAAATAAAATAATTAAAATTCTATATTATTCTTGCCCGAACTACACTCTAAGTAAAATCGGTAAATCGACCCCTAATATATGGCTCCGAACCCAGAAACTAATTTGGATACATTGAAGGCTCAGAACCATAATCCTTGGCTCTGGTGCCGGCAAAATATACTCGGATCCCTATTTCTACTCTCAATCACAGCAACTTTTGTTTATTTCTATTGGGTCATACCTATTTTCGGCAATTTTCGGGAACAATCTGTCATTGAGTGGATGTGGGCCATTTGTGGAAAGGAAGAATATGACTATGGGCATGGTCGATTTGTGCCATTTGTTATTTTATTTCTTATTTTTCGGTCCAGAAAAAAAATCTTGGCCACAAGCGTTTCGAGTCAATGGTGGGGCCTAGCATTCCTGCTATTAGGCATATTATTCTATATTGTATCAGTAAGGACCATCCAAGCGCGTATAGCTGCAGGATCAATCCCATTTATTATTTACGGATTCCTCGTATTTATGTGGGGAAAAAAAACGGCAAAACACTTCATTTTCCCATTGGCACTAATCTACTTTGCAATTCCTTTACCAGGGCTCATTCAAGCCACGAATGGATTACAAATTATTGCCACCAAGATCGCTTATCATGTCTCAACAATATTCGGAGCTGATGTCGTTGCTGGAGGCACAGAAATACAATCTACCGACGGAAGCTGGGACGCATTAAAAATTGCTGAAGGTTGCTCCGGGGTAAGATCATTAATAGCTCTAGTTTTCATTGCATCTATTTACGGACACATGACACAAAATAAGGCCTGGAAACTTGGAGTCTTAATCATTTCTTCGGTTCCTCTAGCCATTCTGGCAAATTCTTTCCGGGTAACAACCATTGTCCTCATGGCCGAATTCTGGGACGCCGAATTCGCCTCACAAACATACCATAATTTTTCTGGATTCATCTTTTTCCCTCTGGGTCTCTTGGGTCTGATGCTGGTCGGATTCTTGGTAAATTCCGGATGGAAAAAGAAAGGCATAACCGTTACGACAAATGTTGTTAGCAAAGTAACCTCAAAGAATGATACCGATTAACAATTAATTCTGATGATTCGTAAACTCATAATTTGTCAGGCATTACTCGGGATCGGTCTTGGAAGTATCTATCTGCTTCCGAAAGGCTATAAGATCAGAGAATCTGCAATCGTAATGATTCTACCTGACACTGTTAAAGAATGGTTCGGTGAATCCATGGAAACTAGTGAAGTGGTAATTAATGCGTTAGCCGATGATACCAATTTCGCTCAGTCACAATATAAAAGACGAACCCCAGGAACGGAAGATAAAATTGATATTACTACCGCTTTCATAGTTTTATCAGGTGATGATATGAATAATAGCATACATCGCCCCGAACGGTGCCTCGCTGCACAAGGCTTTGAAATCCTGTCTTCGGAAGAAATATTAATACCAATTAATCGAAAATTTAATCTTCCCACTAAGCGTCTACTTTCAAGGCACCTCAGGACTGGAGTAAAACAGATATCTTATTACTGGTTCACTGGAGCTAAAAAAATTACTGCGAGTCACTACAGTAGAACCTTCACTGATATGTTGGACAGACTCGCCACGGGGACCAATCAGAAGTGGGCCTTTGTCAACATCACGAGCCCCATAATAGAGGATAAGAACGCTCACCCTTTTGCAGAGCACAGTATCGAAGAAACTGACCAGCTCATATCTGAATTTATTTCAAATATTTTCATTCAAATCCACAATGAAGACCAGCTCGGCGCTAATTGGACTCTGCCCCGCTAATGAAAAGTTTTCTTCAAAAATTATTCCGCCGCCCTGAGTTTCTTTTCCGTCCAACACAACTCTTCCGCCGGATCCTTTGGGAAATAAAACGTCCAAAAAAAAAGGTAGCTCTAAAATTACCTTGGGGATTAACAATGAATGTTTCTCCAGAGGACCGGATCGGAGCCTCTATCATTAAGACAGGAACTTACGATACTGCTATTTTAGAGTGCCTTTATCGACTCACAGATCATGGAGAAACTTGCCTAGACATAGGAGCTAATTTCGGCCTCATGTCGGGTATCTTGGCGCGGGCCTCAGGACCGAGGGGCAAAGTAATAGCATTTGAAGCTCACCCAGAAATCGCCAAAGAACTTGGAAAGATTACTGAAGAATGGAAATCAAATCACCAAATTGCCTCCATCCAAATTGAAAATGCTGCAGTATCGGATCAGAACGGAGAAGCAGAACTGACCATACCTGAAAGTTTTCACTCCAACATGGGATCTGCAAAGTTAGCAGAACGCAATTCAAAACTCTCGTTTGGAAAAAGCCTAAAGATCCGAACAGTTCAGCTAGACCATTATTTTGAACAATCCAAAGAATCGATTGGAACCTGTAAAATCGATATTGAGGGCCATGAAAAATCAGCTCTGCATGGAGCAAAAAAAATACTCAAAGAGCAAAGGATACGCGACATAATCTATGAGGATCATTCTGGTTATCCTTCAGAGGTGGGAACTTTCCTTGAAAGCTTTGGATATGAAATCTTTCTTATCAGAAAAGGTCTTTTCAAACCCTTATTAATGAATCCGGGAACAATCCCATATGAACTTCCCAACTACTTGGCCACACTTTCACCCCAAAGAGCAAAGGGACGAATCTCGTCAATAGGATACAAGATTTTGAGGAAAATCTAATAGTACCAATAAAAGTTTTTCCTTATTTTCTACGCTCGAAGGATGAAGGTTCAGGAAAGATGTCAGACATAAAAGCTAGGAAACGGCTAATCTCAGATTCAGGAATCTCAACTCCTCTCTCTTCTTGAATACAAAATGCTTCACTCCGCAGAGCTTTAACTCGTTTAACAACTTTTTTGTTATTAAGCGATGATGACCCCCAACGAAACATATCCTTCTCAAGCAATTTTGGAGGAACAAGATCTGCTGCTTTTTGATAAGAAGCCGCATAAGGAACCAAAAAGCTGTGTATGGCAACCATCTTCGTTGAACGAAATTTCGAAGAACGAGTCTCTTCCAATGCATCAGGAAAAATACTCTCAGCACTTTTTAACAATTCCTTATTATGCGCATAAGGACGATGCATCACAGTTAAACGAGCACGTTTAACAAACATTTGATCAAGTAGCTTGTTCGCATTTCTATGACCTGCGTAATCACCCTCTTCTTCTGAACTTGGTGCACCTTTGGGCGATAATGCACGTCCTAATCTTACCCTAAGAAGTCCATCAGAAGTGAAAAAATTATCAACTCCCATATTACTACGGAGAAAGAAATCATCGTTGAAATAAATGAACCTATCACTCAAATCTGGGATATTGAAGAAATAAGATTCGATGGCCTGAGTATTATAATTCGGGTAATGGTCTTTGTTAGTGATAATATCTTCGGCTTGGACCAACCGTATTTTAGGGTGATCCACATCTAACCAGTCAGGAACTTGTCCATCAACAACGATATAGACATACCTGAATCCGCTCAAATGAGTGTCTACCGAACGCAACGAATAACGCAACTCGTCAAGTGTCATTTTTGGGGCTTGAGTCTGCAATTCAATGCAACAATAATCATCTCTTTGTTCTGAACGAAGTACCTCCTCTCGCTTCGCCGCCCAGACAGAATCACTCGGATCACTCCACAAATACACAATATCGATATCCCAAACATTTTTCCTAGGACCGCGCCGATATCGAGTGAATAGGTGCCGCAATTCTGCGATTCCTGAAACTATCACTACTCGTAATATCTCATAAATACGAGCAATGCTCTTTTTAATACTAATAAACAATTTTTCTACCTAATCACACGTGCTCAAAAGAATATCTAGTCATTTTAAGTTTCATTAAAACAAATCAATTATTAATTGCGGGGTTCCTCCAGACGTATCAACAGATTATTGGCACTTTTGAGCCCATCCTTTGCTCTATGACCCAGAGGCGCACCTTCAACGAAAAATTGAGGGACCGCTATGAATTTTGCTGCTGCCTCCTTGGCTTTCTCATAAGCATCTTTCAATTGACCTCTACTTGCCAAAAAATAAGCCAAATCAAGTTGGTAGAGGGCCAATTCCTCCCGCGGTTCATACTTTGTTGGAGCAATCTCAATAGCCTTTTCAAAATGTGACCTGGCCCTCTTCCAATGTCCCCTGCTATTGGCAGGATTGGAATGCCATGCAAGGAACATTTCACAACCTCCAGCACTTATATTGGCCTTCCAATCCAGTGAATTAATACTAATGACCTTTTGAAAAGCATCAAGCGCATTACTAATATATCCAATACGCACTATAGAAGGAATTTCAGAATTTTTCTTCTCATACCGAATCTGAGCAAGCACTTTGAGTGGCTCAGGGTTTAATGGGTCCATTTCAGACGCCTCGTGCAGGAATGAAATAGCAGCAGATGGAGCATTTTGACGCACTTGATCCTTGGCCTTTTGAATTAACCAAGAAGAAGGTGCTAGGGTCCAAGCCATTATCAAAATGGAAAGACCACACAAAGCTGATACCCACACAGAAATTGAAGCAACTATGGGCCTTCGGATTCCTGAACGACCAGAACCTGCCATAATTGATAAACAAAAAATAATCGGTATGCCAGTTGCAAAGAGTCTAACATGAAAATCAACACACGCATGAACAGCATGCGCTGAAATCACAGCAATGGATCCTACCAAGAAAGCGTATTTTAACCGAACCGATTGATCAACAACACCTTCACTCATAGTCGCATAATTTCTTACTCTCCTAACCGCACAAAAAAAGTGAGCCCATATTGTTAGAAAAACTAGGCCAAGACCAATGAGTCCATACTCCGCGCCCTGCTGTAAATAATCATTATGAGTGAACCGAGGGTCCCTCTGATGGAAAGGCGCATGACTTGGCCGGTACTGTAAATACTTGTATTGAAATGTTCGTGATCCGGTCCCAACTAATGGAGACTCCATCCATTGGTCAACGGCACCTGCCCTGAAATTTGAGCGTGATGAATCTGCAAAAAAATCATCAACCGAATTAACTCGCTTACCAAAACCTTTAATCATCCAAGTTCCTGCTAACAACAAAACACAAATGATTCCAAGAATCATAAACGCTACCTTACCGTTCATTTTCCACTGCCTCTTTATTATCCGGGTATTAAAAAACAGATGAAATCCGAACAATATCACGAGCCCAAATGGCAGAGCTATAAAACTGCCTCGGCTCTGACTCATGACAATACCGGATAGAGAAATCACAAAAATAATCGCACACGGAATTCGAACGGCAAGCCCTCTGGAAAACAAAGTAATAGAGGCAGCCATGATTGCTACTATCTGTATAAAACCAGCAAAGTGGGGACTGGCATTATAGAAACCACTCGGCCTTTCAAGTTGACCCCCAAGGCCGACCCGATCATAGCCTGGAAGAATATGAAAGCTTTTAACCTCTAGTTGATAAATAGCCACGCATACATTTGCCAATCCCAGTAAGAAGAAGAGACAAATGATAATGAACCTATCTCTTTTAGTATTTGCAACGCTGAAAAAAATATAAACACCAAACAAAACCAACATCAGAATGATGTCCAATCTGCCAAGATAATGAACAGGAGAATTTATGGCCCGTAACATCATATAAATAAACAAAGATAAAACTGAGAGATGACAGACGAGAGATGTGTCCTTGGTCCTTCCTTTAAAAACAAACGGAATAGACAAGAAGCCAAGGCCTAGCAATAAGAGCCCAGGCCATTGAAATACAAGTTTGACTCCTGTGCCAAAAACAGCCAGCCATAGATAGCCAACTATTATGGCACAAAAAGCAAAAAATCTAAGCATCTGTTTGTGCCTTGGTTTCATCGGTAATGCTTTCGAAGGCCTTTGTCATCGCAGAAATAAATGCGAACTTAGTATATTTTTTTTCATAACGGGCCCGGGCAAGAAATGCCATTTTTTCATGCTGACCCTCATCGTTAATTAATTCATTAAGAGCAGAAGAAAATTGCTCACATGATTGCACATCACAGAGCCTACCTGTCTCACCCTCGACAACTAATTCCGGCATTCCTCTCCAATGAGTTGCGACTATAGGCAGGCCGAACGCCATAGCCTCAATTAGAACTAATGGGAAATTTTCAGACTCATAAAATGATGGGAAGAAAAAAGCATATGCTCGTCTATAAAGGTCCCACTTCTCTTCACCAGTGACTCGCCCATGAAGAATAATATGATCATTAAGATCCAACCTTTTTAACTCTGTTTTAAATTCTCTACGCGTATTCTCCTCCTGCCATGCGCCGGCAACATCAAATACGAAATCGACACCTAATTGCCTCATCTTGTCTGCCGTTCCTATAATGTCCATCACTCCCTTACTTGCACGCAATCCCGCAATAAATAAAATTCTCTTCCTTCCGCCTTCTTCCTCATTGGATCTTTTCTCTACATCTAAAACATCAAGCCCATTTGAAATGCAAATCCTCTTCTCGACAGGAAAAAAAACATCTTCATTCATCTGACTCTCAGATATCTCAATGCCAAGAGTCGCATTACTGAAAGCAATCTTTGAAAGGAACCTTAGAGGAAAACTCAGAGATTCAACATATGCAGGAAGGCCTCCCGCATGATAATGAAAAATAGTATGCTTAGCTAAGGGACGAACGAGCAACAAAAACACCACATCCCTAATTACAGGGATGCGGTTAGGGCTTGCCGGAGGATAGTAAAGACAGCAAGGTCGATTCTTTATCAAAATGAACCAAGATCTTATGATGAGTGAGAACAAATGAAATATTTTTTTGATTCGGAAACGGCCAACCTCTGCCTCTCTTTGGCTGTATTCCATTCTCAAATATTGAATTTTCAATCCCTCCCACCGGTGATCGAACAATTGCTGCATCGCAATTGCTTGGCCATGATAGGGTGGCGGCGTCTGACCAACTAGAAGAATCGAGTTCATTTAAATGAAAGCCTTGGGGTAATAATAAAAAAATTAGGGCTAACTTTTTCCTCCCTTAACAACAATATAAGATTTGGGAAAAAGAAAAAACCGCTCGGTAATAATCCTACAACCAGGAAACATGTCTTTCAGTTCACTCTTAGTCATTAATCTGACATCATCGACTTGAGCCTTTATCTCTTCCTTAGAGAGTTTGACCCCAGCAAAGCGTTGGCGAAGAGCAAATAGCCTAAAAAGCGAATACTGATATTTTTTTGGAAACCAGTGGATAAATAAAGCAAACCAATGAGGTTCAATGGGGAAATATTTAGCAGGGGTTTGAATCCATAACTTCTGACCAAGACGAAGAGCATTCTGAGCAAATAGTTTTTGCTTCTGCAAATCCCCAACGTGCTCAATGACACTATTTGAGAAAACGATATCATAAGAATTATCCTTCTCATCAGCAAGATCACAACAGTCCCCAGCACTGGTCTTTATTTTAACTAAATATTCGTCCTGAATAAATTCTAATTTATCCAGATTCACACAATGAACTTCCAATTCTATAGTGGATTTCTTCCAAAATTCAGGCTCACCACCCAAATCAATAATTTTCTCTTTTCCAATTGGATTAAATTCAGCCAAGAATCTGGAAAACCTCCTGCTACGAAATGCTGGAACTTTTCCATATATCCACGGCACTACACCCTGCCAGGTTCTATCATCCTTCATGACAATACATTCAAAACTATTATAATCCTTTCGGCTATGTGGCCTTTGACCTCATTGCAAATTGTCCGTCATTCAGCATTCTTTCATCAGGCAGAACGCCGATACCTTCCTCCACATCTTCATCCTCATCAATAGAGTCCGCTACCTGTCTATTCATCACACAAAGGACTGCAAGCATGGACCAAAATGCTACTGCAGCATAAGGCGCCTCAAAAGTTGATTGGAAAAAAGCATTAATAAATCCAGCCATCACAAAGGCCCATACAAAAGCAAGCCCAGGATCATTTTCACCAACAGATGCACGCAGCCTCATCATTCCCAGCCAAAGTTCTCTCACAATTAATATGCATAGTGGGATAAAAATCATAAGACCAATGATACCCAATCTACCAAATATGGTAATTAAAACATTATGCGGATACCTCGCAATGAGAACATCAGTATTATCTAGTCCAGTCTGAAAATAAGTCGCGTGAAATTTTGTTGAAATGTCTGATCCTAGACCAAGCCCATACCAAGGGTTCTCTCTCATCACATCCTCAATGACCATTTTCCACCAAGTGAATCGCCAGTCCACATTCTCTTGCGCAAATCGTTGCTTACCACTTCCAATGCCAGCTATATCAAAAGACGAGAACTCTTCCAAAAACCTATCTAAACGACCGTCCCTATCCTCGATGACGCGAGACTCCACCAAAGAAAAAAGAAAAACAGTTGCAAGAACCCCAGTAAATAAGCCAACGACCAGAAGGCGCCAATGCCCAATTATAAAAAGGGCAGCAACTAATGCGAAAAACGCCAGATAAAATACTGCCTTTCCTTGAGCGAATAACGGCACAGTACAAAAAACAGAAGTGCACAGGTATAGTATCTTCCATAACCCACTCGAATGAAGGTGTTTAAAATAACAAAATGCCGAAAATCCTACACAAACAGGTATGAGAGCATCAATTGAAGGCATAATTAAAGGAGCGCCACGGATCATGGTCCCGTAAAAAACTTTTTGTTCCAGTCCCGGCACTAACAAGAAAGAAGCCAAAATAGTTAACGCTATTCCTGAAATAATGGGTAGTAGCTTTAGTAGATATTGCCGAGTCGGCCGGTGCAACATAGATGGAAATACTAGAAAAAAGAATAAGCCATAATAAACGGTAGCAACATCTTTCATGAGAAAGAAAAAATCAAAGTACTTCCTATCAATTAAGAGATGCGCAAACCCATAAATTTGGAATAACATCACAGGAACAGTGAGTGGGTGCCGAGGGAACACATCATTCTTGCCCGATAAGCACCTAATCAAGTGAAACCCAATCAACAAAACCAATGTTGCCTCACCTATGAAAAGAATCGATACAAGTCTTTGGTAAGCAAATCCTTTTCCTCCCACGAAATAACAAGCACAGACAATTGCGATTGCCCATCCTTCAAATCGATATTGTTTACCAACAACTGAAACGAGAACAGCAAAGATGGTAATCCCGGCAACTGCAATAGCAGTGCCGTAATTGCCATTGCCAACGGCCTGACCAGTCCAGAGGGCGACCAAAAGGCCTGCGCCCATCAACACAATAGCTTTAATGTTCATCTACAATTACCAAAATAGTATCTCCAAAATTAAATATTGATAATATGGATTAATGGCTTCAAGGCAACCTTTCCATCCTGATACGATAAACTGCCTTGTCGTGCAATCTATCTAGTATTTTCGAACTAAGATCCAGATCCTTGATGGCTTGATCAAAATTCAGTAACTCTTCCCAACTATTATCAGGATTCAATCTCTCAAGGTTAATCTTATAGAAATAATGGCGTGATTTCAGTACATTGTACCAGATCCCGGTGACTTTACTATCCGTCTCTTGAACTCCCAATCCGGGAGCCGCTTTATTATCGTATGGATCTCCGCCCAATATGAACTCTATGAGATTAGAAACATTATCTTTATCCGGATCCTCATCTCCATCCACTACATTCACTTTCAAACCTAATTGTATTTCCCATAGATCATGCATTCCATCCTCATCAATATCGATCCATTCGATCGGATCAGTTCCATTCACATACTCAGAGAGATTACTGATAGAATCAAAATCAAAATCCTCCAAAGCGTCATCTGTAAGAGCGTTCATTCTGTTCTTTGACTCCCAACCGTCTGGCATCCCATCAGAATCTGTATCCTTAAGAAATGGGTCAGTTCCTAGATCTATCTCTGATAAATTATTTAGGCCGTCCGAATCCGGATCCTGATCCGCATCATTCACCAAAGGATTAAGATTATTATTTATCTCATCCCAATCAGTAATTTTGTCATTATCAGTATCAACGGATGCAATGTCTGTTTGATAACGAAACTCTTCAAAGTCGGTCAGGCCATCATCATCAGAATCATTTTCTATAGCGTTATTAAGAGGATCCCACCCATTAATAATTTCCCAATAATCAGAAAGTGAATCCATGTCAGAATCAGCATTTTGTGCTAAAGTATTGTTGAGGAATTCATCTAGGTTCTTTAACTTATCTTTATCAGGATCCTCATCCGCATCATCAAATAATGGATCTAAACCATTGATAAATTCCCAACCATCATTCATTAGGTCACCATCACTATCTGCCCGCTCTGGATCCGTTTTTAATTGCATTTCTTTTACCGAATCTAAACCATCAGAATCAATATCTACGGCAGAATCATCTAGCCTAGGATTCCATTCATTTGATAATTCCCAAACATCAGTTAAGCCATCTCCATCCGTATCAAGAACATAAGGGTTCGTACGATTAAGATATTCCTCAAGATTAGACAATCCATCAGAATCAGCATCTTCTTGCGCAATTTCAATTGCTCCATATTCCATCTCCCACCAATCTGAGATTCCATCATTATCTGAATCATTAACTAGGAGGCCCATTGATTTATATTTCCCCAAAAGCATTGCTTCAACCGCTTTTCTTTCGGCATGACCCAATGGCCTATTATAAGTTAAGAGTTCAGCATGTTCAGCTGGCTGAGATTGCATTCCTCCTATGTGGCCAATCCATAACGGCTCAGAATTAAATGGGATATGCCCTTTGGCTCTTTCTTGCTCAATACCATCTAGGTACAATCTACCTTCCCTGTTAATGGCATCATAATATAAAGTTATAACGACAAGCTCTTGATCAATTAACCTCCGGTGAGCTACCACGGAAACTGGGTCCTCTGACTGAGTGGAATAAAAATGCAAATGACCTTGCTCTAGGGTTAATCGAAAACCGCTTTTCCTCCAAACACTGTTTCCCATCAACGCAAATTTTGCTGACCCTTCATCTATTTTTTTGACCCTAAAAACATTAAATAATGTCCAACCATCACTAGCATTTCCCAACACGTCATTCTCACTTGATTTTAAATCACCTGAACTAAAATCAATTAGAGGATATCCGTTATGAGTTTCATTATTAATGACCGGCGAATCATGATTAAAAGGCGTGTCCATTCGATTCTTCTTCTGTCGCCAGTCCTGCCAACTGGAAACTGTGCCTACATACTCAGTATTCATTGGTGCGCCTGACTTTAACCACATGGTTAGACCCTCTTCTGGAACACTCGGCTTTAATTGGTCAGCAACTATAGGATCTGTATTTAATTCATATTCTTCAAGATTCGTAAAACTGTCCTCATCAGGATCCAGTAAGGAATCTTCAAATAGTGGATTGATACCATGGTCCAATTCCCAGCCATCAGGAATACCGTCTCCGTCAGTGTCTGGTTTTTGTGGGTTTGTAGAACTCTGATACTCTACAATATTTTCTAGACCATCCGAATCAGTATCCATACTGGCATCTTCCAAAGTCCAATCTAACCCATTAGACTTCTCCCAAGCATCTGGCAATCCATCATTATCTGAATCATTTTCATCATCGAAAACTAATTGTGTGAACGGATCTTTAATTTCCTGATAACTGACACCGGTCGTCTTACGGATAAAGTCATCTAATTCAGGGTTGAATGGATTAAAAAATGACGAATGCTTACCAATCAGAATACTATCCGTGTCCTGAGCCCGATTTCTCCACTCATTCCAATTCAGAAATTCGATAACAAAATCTTCTTCTTCTTTACCCGGACCGTACCAATGAAAGTTACCACGGGTAGGCTTTCCTGAGAGATACGTATTCTTTTCCCATAAATTACCAGCCTTAAGAAAATCATTATAGGTGCCCCATCCGAATGAACCATACTGGAGCCCATTATAGCCTCCATTGGGCATAACTATCACATTATTATGGATATGATTCCCCTCAGCAGTGTGTTCACCACAAATACCATTAGTGTATTGAGGACGGAATTGATTAATTATAGAAACTCCACCGCCTCGCGCACCTTTAGCCGGAGAAGCCTCAAAGTAATTATGATGGATATTGGCATTTTCTGCATTCTGTATGACAAAGGGAACACCCCACAATAGCCCGCCCCTTGGATCCAAACCATTCCATCGAAGAATATTATTACGAATTTCACAGCCGCAACTCAACTCATATATCAATCCTTCCCAGGAATTAAATTCACTCAGATTCTCCTCAAACAGATTCCCATTGGCATTAATATCAAACCAAAAACCTGGGCCCGTATTATGATGAGCATAGTTACGTCTCAGAACTGTATTGGTAACACCAGGAACCTTGCATCCTCCCCGAGCCCAGTCTCCAGAAAAACCAGCCCATCCATTATGACCAAACTCACATAATTCTATAAGTGTCGCATCACCTCCATTATGCAATCCTGCAAGCCCATTATAATTGAAAGCTGAACCCCTTATTGTTGAATTGCTGGAAATTCTTATACCGATGCAGTGGCTTCCGGAAACAGTGCACCCCTCCACTAATGCTCCGGGACCCATATCAACTGCGGGATCTAGATCATAAGTTGAATAGTTCTCAAAGCGAACATTGCGTAAGGTCACCCCTCGCCCCATCGCTTTCAAACCATAGCGGCACAATCCGCTCAATTCTAATTCAAAACTGGAGGGATCAAAGCCGATATATATCTTATCTTCCTCGTAATCATAGAACCAATATTTACCTTCTAAGAGATACAAAGAGCGGCTCATTCTCTGTATGAGAGGAACATCATTACAAAAAAGATCATGTGGATAATTGGCCCTGACCTCCCAAACCCTTGTCTCATCATCCAATGGCGGTATGATTTTGGAATGCGGACCCTCGTGAACCCAATAAGGATCTTCATATTTCCAACCAGTCAGCAGTTCAGCGCCCGAAAGTATCGCTCCCTCCTCGCCAACTAAAGTGTCACCAGCTTTCAAGTTAATCTCATAACCACGGTGAATTCCAGTTTCTAAAAGGAAACTAGTTCCCTTATCTTGCTCGTTTATAATCGACTGTAAGTCTTTACCAAGAGGGAGCCTAACAACGTCACTTAGAGCAACGGACTTGGTAAAGCATGAAATTAATACAAGCTGAAAATAAAATATAAATCCTTTATCAAGTTTCAATTTCACATCATTTCATCTTAAGAACTTGTTTAAAAAAGTTCACTCTTTCTGCCTCCCATATTTCACTACTAATATATGGAAGAACTTCATTAGTTTGAACTCTAAGTC
This sequence comes from Verrucomicrobiaceae bacterium, assembly GCA_004211885.1. Classification (GTDB taxonomy): domain Bacteria; phylum Verrucomicrobiota; class Verrucomicrobiia; order Verrucomicrobiales; family DEV007; genus EC70. The sequence goes on along the minus strand of SHBV01000001.1, from coordinate 108,074 downwards.
CTCTAATTCTTTCAACAAAATCCATTATTTTCTCTTTGTTGTTAACTAATGAACTAGGTTCGTTAGGTAACTCAAGAAACCAATCTGGTGACTTTTGATTAAGAAAAGCCGTGTCTTTATAAGGCACTATAACTGGTAAACCAGCTGATAAGTATTCCCTAAGCTTAAGAACGCAAGCCTCATTCATGCCATTTTCATAAAGGCCTGCTGATCCGATTCCTGCTACTGCATTTTTAAAGATCTCCAAAAACTCGTCTTTCTCCAGAAAAGGATGAACTTTGATATTTTCAGGTAGCTCAAGATAACCCACATCAAACCCCGTAATTAAATCAAATTGAAGTTCGCCTACAGATTTTTCTGCTAATTCAATCAAATTATCTAGGCCATGCCATGGCTGTATACCTGAGCTTATAAAAACTAATCTAGGAATGGAAATCTCCTGAGCTAAATAATCAATTGGTTTTTGCTCTTTATCAAGTGGAATAGAATTTGGAATATAGCAATGAGGTTTATTCCATTTATCGTATTGGCCCAATTGAAGATATTCGTTACAAACTGAGACAAAACCTGAACAACATTTATCAAATTTTTTGTAAGTTAATAGATAATACCAGTATCTAATTTTCTCTATCCAGTTCTCTCTGGATCGCCTCCTAAACTCACCTTGGAAAAAAGTATTTATTTCAATAATAGTAGGAATCCTTTCCATCAATCGGGCCAAAGGTCTTTTGTGAAACTCCCAACGCAAATAAACTATATCCGGAGTATACTTTATAACCTGATCACAAAGGTTAGTATAAACCTTACGATTCTTAAAGGCAGCAAAAATAGAACTCCATACACGATCTTTTTTAAAAAAGGTAACCCCATTGACAGCCTTGGTAATCTCCTCGGTAGCACAAAATATTTCTACTTCATGGCCCAATTTTTTCCATTCGTGTACTTGCCTCAATACCTTTCTGGTGACTCCGTCATTATGACCAAGGTTCCATGTAATTATATAAGCTATTTTCATTCTCTAGCGGAATAATGAACGAAATAAGATTTATTTCTGGAATAATTCATTGATAGCAGAAACACAACGGGGTGCGGAATTGCCGTCCCCATAAAGTGCCGACTGGAAGGTCGCGCTATTCGATTTTTCGACTGCCTCAAGAATGAGTTGGGTATTTGCCCCAACTAACTGATTAGCATTATCTTTCAGGGTCTCGATCCATTCCGTTTCTTCACGTAAAGTAATGCAAGGCTTCTGAGCCCAATAAGCTTCCTTCTGCAAACCACCAGAATCAGTAAAGACACGCAGAGCTCTATTCATTAAGGCCGTCATTGATAAATAACTCAAAGGTTCACAAGTAATAATATTATCCGCTAAAAAAATATCAGCTTTAGCAATTTCATTCCGGGTCCTGGGATGAATAGGAAAGATTAAGGGGTTTTCTATATTGTTTAGAGCTTCAAATATTGATTCAATTCGCGATTTTTTATCGGTATTTTCTGCGCGATGTAAAGTTAGAAGATCATAGCCTTGATCCCAATCAAACCCCTCAATTTTAGGCAGATAGTCTGGATCATCTTTAACTATACGATTAGCGAGCATAGCCGCATCCGCCATCACATCACCTACCATCATTACACCATCATTGATCCCCTCTTTTTGCAAATTTACCACTGCGGTGTCGCTTGGGCAAAGGAGAAGAGAAGAGACATGATCGGTCAAAATTCTATTAATTTCCTCCGGCATATTTTTATTATAGCTACGGATACCTGCTTCCATATGAGCAACAGGCACGTGGAGTTTTGCAGCTGCTAGGGAACCAGAAAGAGTCGAATTAGTGTCTCCGTAAACCAAGATACAATCAGGTCTTTCTTTCTCAATCACAGCCTCAACGGCTTCTAACATTCTACCAGTCATGCGACCATGAGATCCTCCAGAAATGGCAAGATTATATTTTGGCTCAGGTATATTCAGTTCATCAAAAAAGACTTGAGACATTTCATAATCGAAATGCTGACCAGTATGGACCAGGATTTCATCCGTTCCCGCCTCAATCATAGCGGCACTGACAGGAGCCGCCTTAACAAATTGAGGCCGAGCCCCAAGAACTGTAACACATTTCATCGCAATTATTTTACGGCAGATGCCTCATCGAAACTTCGACTTTAATTGTTTATATATGTGAAGGCAATCTTCACGGAAAAAAACTCCCATCAAAACACTCACCACAATGGTATAAATAAAACCTTTGAGCATTCCTGCAAATAATGCTGATCTAATCTCAAAAAGACCACTCAAATACCAAGCACCTAGTGCTGCTACTGCTGACACTGTTCCTACAGCCAAGATATAACGATAAGGCAATAGAACATTCCATCTAGCTTCAACAAATTTACTGCATTGAATCACACAATAAGGAACAACAAAAAACCAAAGAACGGCCACAGTTCCCCAAGCCGCTCCAGACATCCCAAATTTTCTTACCAAGAAATACGTAATCATCGTATTTAAAAAGAGCGTTATAATTGCTCTTAAAAGAACAAGATGTGTCTTTCCAGCACCTTGAAATAACATACCAAAGTAAGCGACCCTTGCTGGAAGCATTAGCATATAAATCCTAAAAGGATCCGCGCTGGCCTTAAAGCTTTCCGAATAAAGGACCACCATCAATTCCTCAGAAACCAAGTAAAAGAGAAAACCTGCTGGCAATAAAAATAAAGCCACTCTCTTTACCATCAGTTTCCACAATCCAAGAACCTTGTCCTGATCTTTTTTGCTGAATGCAGTAACAATTTCGGGCAACATTACTGCTCCCGCAGCCACTGTTATCGCCGTTATTAAAGGAACTTCCATAGCACCATTAACAAAAACTGCATACTCTTCAGTAGAACAAAATAAAGATACTATTACTTTATCAATAGCCAAAGCCATACCTTCTAACATTGCTCCAAGACCAAGAGGAACTGCATACTTTAATTGCCGGCTAATACCACCCAAAGAAGGTAATAAGGATACACTTCTACTTTTTGCAGTAGCTTGCCAAATGAACCCTATACCAAGAATTGCTCCTACAAAACATACCACAGCCTGAACGCCCAATGAGATATTCACCGAAGCATAATAAACGGCTGAAAATACAACTGTGAAAGCCATAAACAGTCTGAAAATTGAAGTGAATATAGCGCTGGTCTTAGGCCGATCCAAAGCGACCAAAGCAGAAGAAATAAAGATCAGAATCAGGGTCGCCGGCCCGTAAAGAGCAAGCCACGGAATGGTCCGCTTAAGGTCTGGATTGCCGAACCAATTAGGTATAAAAATTGGTCCCAAGACACCGCAAAACAGAGCGAATAATAAAGCGCTTATTATTAATGCCGCTAGGCCATTAATCAAAATACTCCTCTCTCTGCCTTGATTCCTTGGAATAAAATAAAAGGTCGCCGCCGGTAATCCTAGAGCCAATAAAGGCGCTATGAATGTGAATACGAGTAAAGTTTGTTGATAGGTTCCATATTCTTCCTTAGTCGGCAATGCACGTGAAAGGGCCACAGCCACGGCAAGCGTAGACAAAGTCGTAATTACCTGTGATGCAGAAAGATAAGCTGTCTTCTGAATTCGAGACATTAATGTTTATTTTGTATAGAGAGCAAAATGCCGGGTTTCCCAACGATCGGATTAGCACCTTCAACGGGTCCTATTAACGCGCCTCAACCTCAACAATCTGAAAGTTCTTATTTGCTGTATTAAACAGACCAAGAATCTTTATTCTCTTTAAGCTGGTTGGAGCAAAATTATGTTTCTGCCAACCGCTAGAAGGCTTCTCTGAATGGTCAGATATCATTTCCCAATCACTTCCATCACGACGTGAAACAAAAAGCTGATAGGCGTATTTCCTTGATCGATCCTTATCATATAAAAGGAAATTTATTTCTCCTATTTTCCGATTCTTTGGAAAAGTAACGATGAACTCTGAAGGATAAGATCCCCAAGCAAATCCTTCACTTCCACTGTGCCTTAAATCTCCATCAATTAACGATTCGGCAGATTGCGGAGCCTTGGCAGTTGCACCCTCCGAGATAAGCGCATAATCAACTTTACCTGATTTCTCGCTCTTCGCGTCTCCCCCATCATTCCCATCACGCAAAGCAATCCTTTCGCGAAACGATTTTAATTCTTTTTTTACAAGTAAGGCCTGATTTAATTTCGCTGTTTTCGTAAGCCTCATTTCTAGACTCATTAATGCTTTCTCGTATTTACTTTCCCAACTCCTCACTAGCGACAAAGACTCTCTTTGGAATCTCGACGCGAGCGTCTTAAGCTGAGAAGGAGAGTCAGGCAATACCTCTAAAACTTCTGTTCCCTTGGCCGAGGAAAAGCGAGTCCTTTCTTCTCTGACCAATAAGGCATCTTCAAGCTTCTGTCGCTGCGCAAGAGTCTTTTCCAAATTAAGCAATGATTGAAGGTGTTTTTTGATGAGCGGGTTAAGGACTTCATCGATTTTGTTGTTAAAGCCTGTCTTGAGCCGATCAAGATCTGATTCTTGAGAATAGGCTCGGATCTCGGTTGTAGACATTAGAATCAATCCCACAAAAATTATATTCAAGACCCTCATAATTAAAATATTATTACAACTAACAAATCTCGCCAAGCATTTGATAAAATATTCCTAAATATTTTATCGCTAAACATTCCAAATTAATGATCATCAGGGGCCTGTAAAGGATAATTCCGTAACTTAAAGAGCTGCAATATTGCCCTCATTATAAATAAAGGATTATTCTTTAAGTATCGCTTCCAAAGGCGCTTAGGTTCTTTGCAAAGCCGATAAAACCATTCCATCCCACAAGACTGTAGCCAGGATGGAGCCTGAGGAATCAGTCCGGCATGAAAATCAAAAGCAGCACCCACACCAAAGAATATTTTTGCGCCTTCAAATGTGCCATCTCCTCTTTTACCAAACTTTCTTAAAATATTACTCATAAACTTTTCTTGCTTTGGTGTACTAAGTCCGACCCATACACAGTGAGCACCTGAACCATTAATAAGATCACGAACACTCATCTCTTCATGCTCCGTTAACAGCCTAAATGGCGGAGTATAGGTTCCAACCACTTTCAACCCGGGAAACTTTTTTGTTAATTCATCTCTTAGTTTTTCTGCAACGCCTTCTCTACCACCATAGAAAAAATGGCGAATCCCATTTTCAACAGACTCAGAGCAAATGCGCAACATAAGGTCAGGACCATAAACTCTGGAAATACCCTCATAACCAAGAACTTTCCCATACCAAACCATTGGCATTCCGTCCGGAGTATTTAAGAACGTATTATTCAAAATTTGTTTAAATGAAGAATCAGATTGAGCTTCCGTGACACCATGCACCCCCGTCACCCCAACATAACCTTGTGACTCTGAACGTATAGCTGCGTGTATAAGTTCAGATGCCGTGCCCAAGTTAATCGGACTGATACCTACACCTAGTACATTGACTCTTTTTGCAAGGCTCTGGTTGTCGATTGCAGTTTTCAATTCTTCGATTATTCAATTAATCAAGCTCCCGCCCCCGGTCATTCATGCTCATTTCTGCAAGAAACCGATTCACTTTTTGATATAAGGAAATATTCAATCCTTTCCTATTATTGGATATGCATCAGTGAACATTTAAAGCTACGACTTGATTCTGCTTTGCTTTCACATCAGCTATCGGAACTTGAACGTTATTCACGCGTCCAAGAAAATCTAAAAGTACCCATACGCGCTTATCGGCATGACATAAATCAGAGACAGTCCCTCGCATTCCCTTGAATGGACCAAAACAAATCTCCGCCTCCTCACCAAGCTCAGGACTAATTTCAATGTTCTTAAGATCTACCCCCCCCATAGTTTCACGCAATTGTGAAATTACCGAATCGCAAACAGATGCACATTGATTACCAAATTTAAGTACATTCAAAACAGCATTAGAATAACTCACTGTTCGCAAATGTTGTTGAGTAGAAAAATAAGCAAAAATATATCCCGGAAAGAGCGCCTCAGTAAAAGTGACCTTTCCTCGGGAAGTCATTTTACGAAACTTTAGGCGCGGACAATAAACTTCGATCCCTAAACGACAAGCAAGCCCATTAGCCGCAATGTGCTCAGATTTAGGCCTAGTCCTCAAAACATACCAACGAGGTTCTAATAAAATATCATTATCCATTATTACGCATTTGCCCAAAAATTATAACCGGGTTGTCTTCCCAAGAAACTTATTCACAATCTTCAATAACATTCCGCCTCTGCGCCGCCAATTGCCAATACGCTTTATCCGTTCTTGGAAAAAATCTGAGTTTGGTGAATTGTGGTTCTTTGCCATGGCCTTCAGTTCATCCAATCTGAGAGTTGCACTTTCAAGATTAGGATTCAGTTCACCTCTTATAAATCCATTAGCAAGCTTCTTCAGCTCAGCCTCCGCTGTAAAATGATCCCTTCGGTCACCGCTCACATATACTAGTTTAACCGCCCCAAGATTACGAAGGAACCGTAGACCCTGACTCACTGATCCTTTGGAAATTTCCAACTTGATTACTATAACATCCAAGGCAAGAGGATCAGGTGAAATAAATAAAAGACCGTAAATTTCCCCAATAGATTTGGGTAGCCCTAAAACTCGTACCCCATTAACAAAAAGCGCTATCACTTCTCTTTGTATTATTTCGAGTTGATCTGGATCCGTTGACTTCTCAGAAAATTGGTCAGGATCTTGAATCGAAGTTTGTGGGCTTGACCTCATGGATAAAGGGGCCAGTAAGATAGACCCTTAATCATTTTGTTCAATTTTTTTTGAACAAGGCGCTAATCTCTGATCCAAATTCCCAATTTTTCCCTTAATTCTAGGGTGTCTAATACCGAAAACCTTGATCCCATATCCATTTTAACCTCGTTCCCATTATCAATCTCTATGTGCAATTGGACTGCCGATTGACCAGGATGCTGGCATAGTATAGAACGGATCTTCTCTAAATCTTCGGATCCATGCTGCGAGCTTTGGAGATATAAAATCAATGTACTATTTGGGAGATTCCCATTTTTTGCGTTGGCAAAACTTTTACTATCAGAATCTGATCTATTCTCACTCGGATTTTTTATTGAGGCTTCATTAGGTTTATCCAAGAGACGGACCCTTTCCGCAGTTAACCTTTTCGCATCAGACCTTGAATCAATTTCAACCTTAGCATTCAATTCAATAACAGCACCGACTTGAAGCAATTCATTTGATCTTTCGAAAACCTCTGGCCAAACCATAACCTCAGACTGCCCTGTAAAACCCTCAAACGTCAGAATCGCAAAGGGCTTTCCAGCTTTTTTTGTATATCTTCTATCAACGCCAGCAATGCGCCCCATGAAATCATACTTGCGTCGCTCTTTGAGGTCCTGCAATTCTGAAAGTCTCTTATATTTATCTTTGTTAAAGATCTGTCTGTAAGAATCTAGAGGATGTCCCGTAACATAAAATCCAAGGAGCTCACGCTCAGAAGATAAAATTTCCTCTTCTGTCCAAGGCTCATATTCAATTTTATTATTGTATGATAAATTGACAGGAGCTGATCCAAAATCCATGTCCTCTTCAAAGAGTGAAGTTTGGCCAGCAATCCGATCTTTTTGAGCAGTTGAAGCCGCAGCTATAATCAAATCAATTCTGGCAAATAAATGTGCGCGTTCCTCTTTAGAAAAGTCAAATGCCCCGGCCCTTGTAAGGGATTCTAATATTTTCTTATTTACTGTTCTTGATTCTAACCGTTTTGCAAAATCATCAGGTGAAGCATATTCCGCATTCTTTGTTCTTTCTTCAATAGCTAAAGCCATGGCCGCACTACCCACATTTTTAATAGCTGCCAGACCATACCTAATAGAACTCTCCTTACCGTCCTCTGCATGACCAGGAGCAAATTTAAGTTCACTCTTATTGATGTCAGGAGGTAAGACTTTTATACCCATCGTTTTACATTCCTCAACAAATACCGCAATCTTTTCAGTGTTGTTGATTTCATTTGAAAGAAGAGCCGCCATGAACTCGACTGGGTAATTTGCCTTCAAATAGGCAGTCTGGTAACTAATCAGGCCATAAGCTGCAGAGTGAGACTTATTAAATCCATACCCTGCAAACTTTTCGAGCAGATCAAATATCCCATTAGCTTGTGTTTCGGGTATCTCATTCACTTTCTTGCAACCCTCAACAAATACATGGCGCTGCTTTGCCATCTCTTCAGGATCCTTCTTACCCATGGCCCGGCGCAAAAGATCCGCATCTCCAAGGCTATAACCGGCCAAAAGGTTAGCAGCCTTCTGCACTTGTTCCTGATAAATCAAAATGCCATGAGTTTCTTTCGATACTTCTTCAAGCATAGGGTGCAAATATTGAACTTTCTTTTTTCCTTTCTTACGATCAATGAAATCCGGAATAAGTTCCATTGGGCCCGGACGATAAAGTGCAATTAGTGCAATGATGTCCTCAATCCGGTTAACTCCAAACTGCTTACATAATGAAACCATTCCTCCCGATTCTAATTGAAAGACTCCACAAGTTTCTCCAGCATTGAGGAGATCAAAAGTAGTTTCATCGTCCAAAGAAATTTCTGATATATCAAAATCTGAAACCTTTTTCCGGATTAGTTCAACAGTATCCTGTATCACGGTGAGCGTTTTCAATCCTAGGAAGTCCATCTTGAGCATACCAAGATCAGTGAGTGGCTTCATCGCATATTGAGTCACTACTTCACCCTCATTGCCTCGTGTCAGAGGCACATGAACATCCAATTCACAATCGCCAATGACTATCCCTGCCGCATGAATACCAACGCCACGAGTTAGGCCTTCCAAAAACGTAGCATATTCCCATAACTCCTCAGTTAAGGGTTCATTAATAATGGCGGCCTTAAGTTCAGGGTTCTTTTTGCGTGCCCCGGCAAGCGTAATACCTAATTCAGTGGGGATCATTTTAGCAACCCTGTCAGCATCACCATAACTCCATCCCAGTACGCGACCCACATCACGAACCACACTCTTTGCCCCAAGAGTACCGAAAGTTATAATATGTGATACGCAACGTTCCCCATATTTTTGCCGAACATATTCAATGACTTCAGGCCTTCTGGTTTGACAAAAATCAACATCCACATCGGGTGGGCTGACTCGTTCTGGGTTAAGAAACCGCTCAAAAATTAAACCGAACCGAATCGGATCTAAGTCCGTAATCCCAAGAACATAAGCAACCAAGGATCCGGCCGCTGAGCCCCTACCAGGTCCTACCGGAATACAGTTATCTTTTGCCCACTTAATAAAGTCCCAAGTGATCAAAAAGTAAGAAACGAAACCCATTCGCTCCATGATTCCAATTTCATAATCTAATCGCTGATGAAGTTCTTCATCACTCTTGGCCCTCTCTTTTCCATACCTAGCAACGAGTCCATCCTCACAAAGACCCCGAAAATAGTTTTCTCGGGAAACTTCTGTTTTAATCTCATATTCTGGATACCTCTCTGAACTGGTCGAATCCAATTCCATCCTAAAATCTATCTTGTCAGCTATCTCAAGCGTATTATCACAAGCAACTGGAACCTCTTTAAATAACTGTCGCATTTCTCTGGCAGTCTTAAAATAGACTTCCGGAGAATATCTCATTCGGTTCTCATCAAGGACCATCTTTCCGGTTCCAATACAAATCAAAACATCATGTGCCTCATGGTCCTTTTTGTTAAGAAAATGCACATCGTTTGCAGCTACTGGTTTCAAACCAAATTCACCACAAAAGGATAAAAGCTGTCGATTACACAGGCGTTGCTGATCCATCCCATGGTCATGCATTTCGAGATAAAAATCATCCTTGCCGAAAATATCTACAAACTCACCAAGCTTCTCTCTGGCGATGTCCAGTTGCTCTTGTTGTATCCAGTAATTGACCTCACCGTTAATGCATCCACTGAGACAAATAATACCTTGCGAATATTTATCCAAAAGTTCTTTATCAAGTCGCGGCTTATAATACTGTCCTTCCAAATGGGCCTGGCTGACAAGCCTCACCAAATTCTCATAACCGCAAACATCCTTTGCCAGAAGTGTGAGGTGGTGCGCATTGGGCAATCCTGGCACTTTTTTCTTATCTTGCATAGATCCAGGCGCCAAATAGACCTCACACCCAATGATTGGTTTTATACCTGCTTTCTTAGCCTGTTTATAAAAATCAATTGCCCCATAAAGGTTCCCGTGATCAGTCATTGCTACTGCGGGCATCTTACATCGACGAGCTTTACTCATAAGATCGCCAATGCGCACGGCCCCATCGAGTAATGAATACTCTGTGTGAAGATGCAGATGAACAAAAGAATCAGACATTATGTTTTAGGAACCTCAATAAAAAAGCTTTCATTAGGTAGTAATGAACGGAAGCCTTTCTAGCAAGCCTGTTCGTTCAGAACAAAAAGATTTTCAAGATTCTAGGACCCAATATCCCTGTCTCCCTTTATAAATCAGGTCAGGGAAATTAATTGACTATACGAACTTATAAGAAACCTAATGAACTTTCTTTACCTTAAAAAACTAGTCAATTGAAATGAGCGAATAGGACGAACTAGTTTTTGTATTCATTTCGGCCCCAAGCTCACCCCCAACCGACATCGTCATATCAACAGAACTATCCGTCTGAACCACTGTTCCCAATTCAGGGTCGAATAACATAGTGCCACTCATCTTTGAATCTTTAAACGAAACTAGTTCTCCCTCCCCATCACTAGCTGCGATTCCCTGAAAAATTATTTCTGCTAGTTTTTTCCCTTTATAATCCTTTGGCCCCTTATAAGTATAATCAATTGTCATTTTCATTTTACCTATTTGCTGCATGCTCAACTCCTGCCCATGCTGCCATTTAGCATCAGGTTCAACGACTCCTTCAGGAAAACCAAAGTCTCCTAATTGTTTTAACATATTTCCAATTTCTTCATTCCCTAACCCACCAATTCCTGCCGCCGCTGGCGCACCACCTTTTGCATTCCCATCGACACTAAGAAAGTTATCATCTTTATCAAATTCGGCTTCAAATTTTTGATTAGCAAAATCTCCGAAAGCTGTTCTTAGCAGAGCACTCTGATTTTCTGGGTCCTCAGAATCATAGACCATGTTCTGGCCCGCCATCGACATCTCCATTTTCACTTTAGAAAATCGAACGCTCATTTTCTTATTTTCTGATTCCTTCTTGTCAGATACATCCACATTAAAATCCATGGACATTTTTGTTTTTGAGCCTTCGGGTCCAGCGATAGGAAGTTCCATTTCCATATTGGTTGTCTGGCGAAAAATATAGGACTTTCCCCTAATCCATTTGGCTTTAAGCAATACGCTCTGCCCGTCAGCACTCCAAGGCCCTTTAGAATTTTCAGAAACTCGAGTTTTTTTCTCATCCTTTGATTCAAGTTTGTGGGAATTGGCCGAGTCTTGATCATTGGATTTAGTGCATCCAATAATCGCTACTAAACCAAACAGAATTGAAGAAATTATATAAAGTTTCATCTATATGAACGAAATTAACGGTCTAAATTAAGATTAATAAAAATGATTATAAAACCTTTAAGAGTAAAACGATACCTTTTTACTGATTCAAATAACGCTACTTTAGGTATTAAACATCGAATAATGCATTGTTTTTATATGACTTTCGATAAGCTGATAAGATTTAATAATAAGATTTCTAAAATAAAAATTAATTAAGTTAACATCTTATTTTTCAAGTTGGCACAAGATCCGCTTTATAGTTTATTTCAATATAGAATTCCCAAAAAAGTATCATCAATTTATTGGTACCTTAATTGGGACCAACCTTACACGACTATAATAAAATGAAAAAAGTTGAAGCGATAGTTAAACCATTCAAACTCGAAGACATTAAGGAAGCTCTATCCGAAATAGGCATACAGGGCATGACCGTAACTGAAGTTAAAGGTTTTGGTCGTCAAAAAGGTCACACGGAAATATACCGCGGGAGCGAATACACGGTAGATTTTTTACCTAAGGTCAAACTTGAAATCGTAGTGGATGATGAACAAGTGGACAGCGTTATAGACAAAATAGTTTCAACTGCTAATACAGGAAAGATAGGAGATGGGAAAGTCTTTGTGTCACCCATCGAGGAGGCAGTCCGTATCAGAACAGGAGAAAAAGGACCCGACGCTGTTGCTGTAAACTAGTTAAAATTAAACATTAAAGGCTCTCTCTGTTATCGGAGAGAGCCTTTTTTATAATTTAACACTTAAAAAATTCGAATTTTTTTATTCTTCGTATAAAAGTTATTCTTTAATGATTAATGAGCGAAGATACCGAATTCCCTGAAATTCCTAGAAGAGAAGTTCTAGTTCAGTATCTGGGAAAAATGCTCTTGGCCCGAGGAATTGGACTGCCAAAGCATGGAGAACCATGGCAATTAGTTCAGTTAACGGAACCCACGGAAACAGGGACTCTAAACGAAATGCCCATTATGGCATTTGAAGTTTTATTCTTAACGCCTGAAGCAAGAGAATCTGGAACTTATGTATTCACAAATGAATCCAATGAACTCATTGGTGCAATGTATTGCGATACATTCATCAGTCCAACGAAAGCCACATGCATGAGGTCACTCTTCTCTAGCACTCTTGAAGATTCAGAACCAGTCGAAATAGATCCTAACAAAGAAGAACTCTGAATTTGATCTGCAAACTCATGCTTCTGTTCAATTCAGGCAATGATTAATATTTGATTTGATTAAAGTTAAATCATCAGACTCTTCGGAGAATTGCTTTCGAAATGAATACAATAATACCAATCTTTAGCATCAAGCTATGCATTGCCTTATGGATATTTGTGATAGACGCATTTGGACAAATCAACGAAAATAAATCACAGGATCCGCCAGAACCGATTCTTCATGTTTCTGTAGTTTCGCACTTCGATCAACCTTGGGCCATGGGAATTGACGACCTGAATGCATTTCGAACCCTTACAAAGAACCACCCAAAGATGCGATGGACTCACCTCTATAATCCTGTCGCATATACTCAATTCACACCCCATTATAAAAAAATGGAATCCTTCGTGAAAAAATGTAGAGATGATCACGGGGCAGAAATTGAAGTGCACCTTCACATGTATAAAAGTTTACTTAAAAGGGCAGATGTTAAATTCCGAAACTCACCAGGAGAACGGCAAGTCAGAGGACTTTATGTGCATGTTTAAACAGGCAGAAACGCACCACCTAAGAAATGAATAACCATCGTATATGACAAATAACAGATCTAGTAAAGGAAGGACTGAAGGTGAAGAGGCGAATCTTGATCGCGAATTGTATTTCGGGGATTCGTATTTTGCGGACACTCAGCTGTACAGCCTTTCTGCGCAAATTGCTCAGATCCATAAACTAGGTGCGCAACGGATCCTTGAAATCGGGAAAGGGAACGGCTTCGTTTCTGATTTTCTGTCAAAGGCCGGGCATGACGTTACAACTATTGATATCAATCCGAATCTAGACCCCGACGTCGTTGGTGACATAAGGAAACTCAACGAGCATTTTTCCCCTGGTGAATTCGATCTTACGGTCTGTGCCGAAGTTCTCGAGCATATGCCGTTCGAATACTTCGAGGGGACAATCGAACAGATTGCGCTGTCTACAAGTAACCGGGCATTCATCACCATTCCTCGTTGCCAGCACATTCTACTCGACTTCGCCTGTTTGATTAAGATTCCGAAATTACGCCGCAAGCTAAGATCCCTAACGCTTACATTGCCTAAAAAAGATATTTGGAGCGGGCATCATTGGGAGCTCGATTCGGATAAAAAAACCAAGAAGAGGGAGATTCGAAAGCTGCTAGAAAAACACTTCATCGTAGAGTCGTTCGAGAGGTTTAAATTGAATCCGTATCATTTTTTCATCGTTCTGAAAAAGCGTGATTAGGGGCGGTATTTAGGAGTTCGGAACTATGAAATGTTTTCAGATAACCGCAGTGAGCCAATTTTGCGTAGGCTTAGAGAGTTTTGTGAGGTTCACATGTTCTCTACAGAATTGAGGAATCAACCGATCTTAAAATATGGCGCACGAGAGAATCAGGAATATCAGGTAACGGAAACAATGTTCAACGTAGCTTTCCTCCAAACGCTGCGAAATGGTTTCTTGGAAAATAATAGGAAAAATTAATGTAACTGATGCATTACGAGTTGCAGTATACTTTCAAATCTCTTTAGGATACCAAGATGAAAGCGCGGAAAATATTATTATCAGTATTCGCAATTATTATTTTTCTTAAGACCAGTAGCCAGCAGACGAGAGGCAATGATTGGGCACAATGGCGTGGCCTGAAGCATGACGGAATTGCTGATTCAAATCAAGATCCTCCAGTTAAGTTCAGCTCTGAGGAAAATGTCCTTTGGTCAACTAAGGTCCCAGGAAGAGGTCATGGATCACCTACCATCTATGGTGGTCGAATATTTTTAGCTACGGCGGATGAAAAGATGAAAACACAGACTCTAATTTGCTTCAATAGACTGAACGGAAAAGAGATCTGGAGCAAAGAAGTGCATCGGGGGGGATTCCCTCAAAAGTCTAATAAGAAAGCAAGTCAAGCATCATCGACTCCGGCCACAGATGGCAAATTAGTCTATATCAATTTTCTGAACAAAGGGGCAGTTTTCACAACTGCGTTCGATTATGATGGTAATAAGATTTGGCAACAAAAGATCAGTGATTACATCCTTCACCAAGGTTTTTCCACATCGCCTGCCATATATAAATCTCTAGTAATAGTTTCTGCTGACAACAAGAGCGGTGGAGCCATCTGTGGTTTAAATCGCAGCAATGGAAAGATAGCATGGAAAGTGAATCGTCCCAAAGAGCCAAATTACACATCACCAGTAATTTATAAGCTTAATGGTAGGGATGAACTGATCTTTCAGGGATGCAATCTAGTGACTAGCCTTGATCCAAATACGGGCAAGAAATTTTGGGAAATATCCGGATCAACTACTGAGTGTGTAAGTTCTATCGTAACTGATGGAAAACGCGTCTTTACGAGCGGTGGATATCCTAGGAATCATGTCTCAGCAATCAGCGCTGATGGTTCAGGAAAAGTGGTCTGGGAAAATATCAGTCGTGTTTACGTTCCTTCAATGATAGTGAAAGACGGTTATCTTTACGCGGTTATGGATAATGGAAATGCAATGTGCTGGAACTCTGAAACCGGTAAAAACATGTGGAAAGAACGGCTCAATCGAACCACTAGCGCATCACCGGTCATGGTCGGCGAAAGAATCTATGCAGTTGACGAAAATGGAAACTTCTCTGTTTTTTCTGCCGATCCTAATAAGTTTAAAGTCATTGCTAAGAACAAGCTTGGAGATCAGGTATTTGCAACGCCTGTCATATGCGATAGCAAAATTTTTGCAAGGGTTGCCGAAAATGTGGGAGATGTGCGGCAAGAAATCCTCTACTGCATTGGTAAAAAAGAATAGATTCTAAGAAATAATCTCCTTCAAAACTTTACCATGAACATCAGTGAGTCGGTACTGACGTCCCTGATATTTAAAAGTTAAAGATTCATGATTAACACCCATTAATTTAAGAATAGTGGCATTAAGATCATGAACATGGACCGGGTCATCCACAACATTATAACAATAATCATCTGTGGCGCCATGAACGTGACCGCCTTTGACTCCTCCACCAGCAAGCATCGTTGTAAAGCACCTAGGGTGATGGTCTCGGCCACCATTCTTGTCGGGTGCCTGAGCATAAACCGTTCGTCCAAACTCTCCTCCCCATACGACCAGAGTATCATCAAGTAACCCTCTCTGCTTTAAATCAATAATTAATCCAGCAGTTGCCCGATCAGTGTCCCTACATTGTCGCGGCAGATCCTGTGAAAGCTTAAAATGATGATCCCAGCCCATATGAAAGAGCTGAATGAAATTAACACCTCTCTCGGCAAGGCGCCTAGCTAATAAACAATTCGCTGCGTAAGTGCCTGGTCTTTTCACATCTGGTCCATAAAGGTCAAGCGTGCTTTGAGTCTCATCCGATAAGTTGACTAATTCTGGAACACTAGATTGCATCCTGAAAGCCATCTCATACTGTAAAATTCTTGAATCTATTTCAGGGTCGCCAATTAACGTGGAACGCTTTTCATTCAGTAATTTTAAATCATCTAATATATCACGCCTCAAAGAAGAATTAATTCCAGGTGGATTAGATAAATAGTATACCGGATCTCCAGAATTACGTAGCTTCACACCAGAATGCTCGGTCGGAAGAAAACCTGATGACCAGAGCCTACTGTATAATGGCTGAGCATCCGAAGAGCTTCCTCGAGAAGTAAGAACTAAATAATTTGGCAAGTTCTTGTTCACTGACCCTAATCCATAAGACATCCAAGAACCTATGCTTGGCCTGCCTGCTAATTGAGAACCTGTCTGGAAAAATGTAATCGCAGGGTCATGATTAATAGCCTCAGTATGCATGGAACGGATTAAGCAAATATCATCAGCCAAGGCCCCAATATTAGGCAACAATTCACTGAAGGAAGTTCCGCTCTGACCGCACTTATGAAAACTGTAGTTACTTGGCGCTACGGGTAATGATTTCTGTTTAGAAGTCATTGTCGTAATGCGCTGCCCTCCCCTCACCGAATCGGGCAATTCTTCTCCACGGCTCTTCTCAAGATGAGGCTTGGGATCAAACAAATCAATCTGCGAAGGACCTCCCGACTGAAAAAGGTAGATAACACGTTTAGCTCTTGGAATGCTATGCTTATACTCTAGAGAGTGGCTTGACGCTTGTGCCTCTTCCCTTAGTAAACTTGCAAGCGCTAGGGATCCAATACCATGAGCAGAACCTTCGAGAAAGGCTCGTCGATTTAACTGATCTTGTTGACTAATTATATTTCTCAAAACTCGCATTGGTATATGCCCGTTCACTTATTAATTATCTCGTCAAGGTTAAGAATCAAATTTGCGGCTGTTGCCATGGCTGCAACACGTATCACATCCAACTCATCCAATATCTTAGACTCACCTACTAATAAGAGATTCTTGGCTAGATGAGGGTTCTTCTTATAATGTTTTAATCGGCGCTCGTAACCCTCCAGCAAAATTGTCATTTCTGATTCGTTTGGATGCCTCGCGGTGGCGGTCCGAAAACCCCAACGCAACTGTTCCTGTGAACTCTTCCCATTAAGTATCATTCTTTCTGCAAATTTCTTTGCTGCTTCCACATATGTGACATTATTAAGTAATGATAAGGCCTGAAGAGGAGTATTAGATCGAGCACGCAAAACACTGCAAACTTCACGACTAGGCATATCAAATAGGACCATACTAGGATGCGGAACTGTCCTTCGAATTCTTGTGTACAGGGTTCTTCTGTACAACTTCTCTCCATGATCTTGAACAAATTTTCCTCGCTTCTCTATTTCTTCCCACAAACCTTTAGGTTGATAGGTCCATACGCTAGGGCCGCCTTGCTTCTCAACTAATAGACCAGAAATTGCCAGTGCCTGATCACGTATCATTTCTGCCTGAAGTCTTTGCCTCGGTCCACGACTCAGGAACCTGTTCATGGGATCTTTTTGTAGCCTATTTTTATCAACAGCATGGGACTGAGAATATGTGGAACTCAGAACCATTTTTTTAATTAGTCTTTTGATGTTCCATCCATGCTCAACGAAATCAACAGCTAACCAGTCCAGTAATTCAGGATGGCTAGGCCGTTCTGACTGAGTGCCTAGGTCTTCAGTTGTCAAAACGATGCCATTCCCAAAGAATTGAGCCCATAATCGATTTACTATCACTCGTGAGGTCAAAGGATGCCTTCCATTCACAAGCCAACGAGCAAGACCAAGCCTGTTCATATTTTCTCCCTCCTGGAGCGAAGGTAGTGATTTAGGTAGGCCCGGTAAAACTTCTTCGGTCGGAGAGTCATATTGCCCTCCATCCAAAACAAATGCTTTTCTGGGCTCAGGCATTTCCTTCATGATCATGACCGTAGGAAATAGTTTTTCGAGCTTAGCTATTTCTTTTTCCTGAGATCCTTTATCTTTAATTTCGGTTCGAATTTTTTCCGAATACAATTCAAACTCCTCAGCCTTGTACCGGATTCTAGGCTCGGCACTACCACGTAAATTATTAATGAATCCCTTCTCATCTAAATTATTAAACAAGGCAAAGAACTGGTAAAATTCCTTCTGAGTGATCGGATCATATTTGTGATCATGGCAACGCGCACAGCTCAGAGTGAGTCCAAGCCAAACCGTGCCCATAGTTTCTACACGGTCAATTACATACTCTGTTCGCCACTCTTCATCGATGGCGCCGCCCTCCGTTTGAATCCGATGGTTTCTATTGAACCCAGTAGCAATGATTTGATCATTCGTTGGATTCGGTAATAAGTCCCCAGCTAACTGTTCAATGGTAAACACATCAAACGGCTTATTGGAATTAAATGATTCAATGACCCAATTCCTCCAGGGCCATTGACTATTTTCAAGATCATTATCATATCCATGGCTGTCACCGTAGCGAGCACCATCCAACCACCAAGAAGCCATTCGCTCACCGTACCGAAATGAAGCTAGTAATCTCTCAACGACTCTCTCAAAAGCATGATCGGATCGGTCAGATTTGAATGCATCTATTTCCTGTGTCGTGGCCGGCAAACCCGTCAGATCCAAACTAACCCGCCGGATCCATTCTTCTTTTGGAGCTGCTCCTTGTGGCAACAAATCTTCCACCTTCAACCGCTCAAAAATAAAGGAATCAATCTCATTGATCCCCCAAAGACTAGCCTTAGGCAAGGCCTGCTTTAGAGGCTCATTGTAAGACCAGAAAATATTTTTCTTGGAAATCTCCTCATCAGCGTCCGCCATGTGCACCAAATCTGTAATGCTTAACAGCAACATGACCGGCAACACCGAATAGCAGGCGGTAAATTTCATTATTAATTAATCTAGCAGATTAAAGGAAGGGCTTAAGCTTTTTTTCATTCATTAAAATACTGACACCAAAAACAGTTAATCAAACCTTCAGACTGAACCTGCAATGGCCTAATAGAATATTATCCCTTATATTAAGACTATTTGGTGGTACTGTAATTAAGTTTTGATTCTAATGTATGAAGAACTGCTTAAGATAATTGATTATTAGTAATTACATAAAGCTACGCATCACAAAAGCACTTAAAACACTCGTCGCTATGACAGTGATATTTTTATGTATAATTGGTTGCTCAAAAAACGATTCCTCAGATTCATCTCAAGTAGAGGAAAGGTCAAATCCAACAAATATTTCTCCCAAGGAAAAAACAATCAATCCAGATGAGCTGGGTGTCATATCTAAAAATAAGGTCGCCGAATGGGAAAAAATAGACGACCCCTCTGAGGATGGGTGGAAAACTGAATTGCTCGCAAACCAAGCAAATAAGCAACTGAAAAAGCTTGGATCCCTTTTTTTTAAAGAAGGATCCTTGAACGATCTTGTATCATCTCTAATTGCAACAGATCCTCTGACTCCTGAGAGCCTCGAATTAATATTTAAAGACAAAACCATCACAGTTCATAAAGGAAGTAAGAATGAGAATCAGCCAAAGGCAGGAACCCAACACCTTGAAAAAGAACTTAACAGTGTCAGACAAAAACGGACCGGATCTGATGATGCCAACCATGCTAAATTCAAAATCATTAGCATAAAAAAAGAAAATGGATCAGCACAGAAAAAATTTACTACTGAAGTCCTCTTCTCGCTAAATTTTAGAACAGAAAAGAGCATCATCGAAAAGCACGCCAAATGGTCAGTGCAATGGGATGGAGAACAGGAAAAACCTAAAATTGATAAGATACGTGTTCTCTCATTTAATCAGACAAGCAGTTCTCAATCAGAGAAAATATTCACTGATGTAACAGGTTCGGCTCTGGGTTCTAATGACTGCTATAAGACACAGCTCTCATATGGCATGAACCACTGGCTCACCCGACTCCCTGTCAGAGCTATGCTAAACCGGTTCGGGACTCCTGGCATTTCTATCGGTGATGTTAATGGAGACGGGCTCGAAGACATTTATCTTTGTCAAGAACCAGGACTGCCAAATCGGTTATTCATCCAAAGAAAAAATGGAACATTAATGGATGTCTCAGCCGAGTGGGGCGTGGACTGGCTAGAAGATTCGCGCTCTGCAATAATAGCTGACTTTGACAATGATGGTGATCAGGATCTGGCTGTGGCTGTTTACGGAATGGTTTTAATAGCTGAAAATGATCAGCAAAAACATTTTGTCCCGGCGATCACATTAAAAACAAGCTGGTCAACAGCATCATTAGCTGCCGCTGATTATGATAATGACGGGCTCTTGGACCTTTATGTTTGTGCTTACGTACAAGAAGACAATGGCGAATCGATAGGGGCGGCTAATAATCAATTCGTATATCATGATGCCGAAAACGGTGCCTCCAATCTATTGTTTAAGAATGAGACTAGGCAATCTGGCAAGCTGTCCTTTGTAAATGCTACTGAAGAAGTTGGTCTAAATATCAATAACCAGCGATGGAGCTTTGCCGCTTCCTGGGAAGATTTTGATAATGATGGTGATCAAGACCTCTATGTTGCTAATGACTATGGCAGAAATAATCTATATAGAAATGATGCCGGAAAATTCACAGACATTGCCGCAAACACCAACACAGAGGATAGTGCTTCCGGTATGTCAGTGACATGGGCAGACTATGACAGGGATGGAAGAATGGACCTCTACGTTTCCAATATGTTTTCTGCAGCAGGAAATAGAATCACTGAACAGCAACAATTTAAATCCAAAACTACCGATAAGATCCGAGACCGTTTCCGCCGCTTTGCTAGAGGTAATACTTTGCTGCGAAATATTGGATCCTCATTCGAAGATAAGAGTATCATCGCTGGTGTTAACATGGGCCGTTGGGCATGGGGATCTAATTTCGTTGATTTTAATAACGATTCTTTGGCAGATCTGGTCGTTGCCAATGGTTATTTGACCTCAAAGGAAGAGACAGGAGACTTGTGAAGTTTCTTTTGGCGACAGGTCGTGTCGCAAACCATCGATTCTGAGGGAGCTGATTCCACGCAAAATAATACTAATAGCCAAAGACAATTATCCGAAATGATGGATGCTGGACGATCATTCAGCGGAAACGAAAGGAACTGCTGTTTCCTTAACATCGGTAATGGAACCTTTGCAGACATTTCAGGGATAAGCGGTCTGGATTATCCTGACGATGCAAGAGCCATCGCTACAACTGACTGGGACAATGATGGAGACCTAGACTTATGGATATCAAATCGGAACGGTCCACGTCTAAGACTCATGCGTAATGACAATAATAATTCGAACCGTTTCATTTCCTTTCAATTAAAGGGTAACGGGATTTCATCTAACAAAGACGCGATCGGTGCAAGGATTGAAATAAATCCAAATGGCAAAAAAGGAAATCCAACACTCATCCAAACCCTCAGAGCTGGTCAAGGGTTCCTCTCCCAGTCCAGCAAATTTGTACACTTTGGGCTGGGCCCTTCAACAAATACAATTAACATCCAAATTCGCTGGCCGGACGGATCAATTGATAGTTTTCAGAAAATTTCAACGAACAAACGTTATCTGATCGAACAGAGAAACCCTAAACTAACCGAATTGCGTTCAAGGAATGAAGCGATCAAGCTCTTCCCATCAGCAGCTCAAAGGAACGAACCACAAAGTACCGCCAGGACCCCCGCAATCACGCTATTCAAAGCCCCAAACTTCACTTTCCCAACAAAGGATGGAAAAAGAAAAATATTACCTCAAGGAAAACCTCTACTCATCAACCTTTGGGCAACTTGGTGCGCTCCATGCATTAAAGAACTTGCAGATTTAAGTCATCACGAAGCGCTGATACGCGAATCAGGAATCGATGTGATAGCTCTTAACGTGGATCAATTAAGTAATACCACAATAGATCCTGAAAAAATTTCTGGAGTTCTGAAAAAAATAAAGTTTCCTTTTCTGGCACGCAATGCAACAGAGCCCATGATAAATCTCCTGCAAAGACTTCATGACCAGCTCATTGGTCTTAACGAACCTTTACCTATACCTTCAAGTTTCCTAATTGACCCTAATGGAAACCTCTCTGTAATCTACAAGGGTCCGTTAGAGGTGACCCAATTAATTGCAGACAAGGACCACTCTGCAGGAACTCTTAATGAAAGAATCATTCGTTCAGCCCAGATAAAAGGAACGACCATTAAGCATCCTAAGTCCATGCAACGTTCAATGGCTCACGAAGCATCCATTCATTCACGGCATGGTAGTAATTGGTTAAGGGCAGGAAACATGGAAGGGTCCATCTACCATTTCAATATAGCTCATGAACTCAATCCCCAATCTAAAATAATCTCTTCAAATCTAGCCCTCAGTCATTTCAATATCGCAGCTCAACTCAATTCAAAAAATAGTCAGAGTGCGGCTCTCTTCCATTATCGTTCAGGATTAAAATTCCAACCCAAAAATCAAGCAGCGCGAAACAATCTGGCTTGGATCCTTGCAACTTCCCCAGAAGAAAAAATCCGAGACCAAAAGGAAGCCCTGAAAATGGCCACCCAGTTGAACCAAGAAACTGGCAATAAAATACCTCAGGTTTTGGATACATTAGCGACATCCCAAGCAGCAACCGGAGAATTTGAAATAGCGGTAAATACTATAAAAAAAGCTATTTCTTTCTTGAAAGAAAAACCTGATGCCAAATTGCTAAAGTCCCTCCAACATCGCCTGAACCTATATAACAATCAGAAAACATATATTGAAAAGGGCTCTAGAGATTGAAAATACAGTTATTATTGATTGTTTTTAAATAAGTTCATTCTCATTACAATATTGTCCTTTATTGCCTCGGATATTGACTCTTTCCCTGTTTTTACAGATATTTTATAAAATAATAAAAATTATCTCTACCTAAGGTTAGGATCTTTTAATCGAAACCATAATTCCCACAACTAATCCTCACTTCATTATGTCTAAGAAAAAGCTATGGCAATTCATTTCAATGATTGCTGCGACATTAATCTTATCTGTTTCTGCTCAGTCAGAAGAAGTTTACAATCAGAACTTTGATGATTTCGACGATGGCGAAATTGAATTAGGTGATGGCAGCATAATCGCTGGTGCAGCTGCTTCCATTCAGGGTGGCCGTTTGCAACTCACCATTGATGGTCAGGGACTTGGCTTTTCCAGCTTTTCCATTCCTCCGATAGAAGGTTCATCCCAAGGCTTCAAAATCACTTTCGACTATGAAATGTTTGATAGTGTTGGAGCAAATGATCCAGCTGACGGCTTTTCGATTAACTACGGAGGCGCGGCTATGGGAGAACTCGGGAGCGCTGAGGAGGGCATGGACGGCAAGGGCGTACAAGATAATCTTTCTTTTGAAATTGATACATGGAGGAATGGAGACGCTGAACAGGGAGTTAATATCTCAGGATATGGAGATGGTGGGGACTTGGGCGAACTCGCATTCACAAATGGAGTCATCCTTGATGATGGACAGACCGTTGAAGGCACGATGGAAATCAGTTGGTATCCGGGCAAGGGCGCCTCTTTTACAACGACAGGCCTGAACACAAATGCCGATTTTGTTGACGTTGAAACCGGTAATTTTGTAGCAAGCGATGACCATACATTTATTATCTCAGCTAGGGTCGGAGGAGCAAATCAGGATCTGTTTATCGATAATTTGATCATTGAAACAGGTGCAGGTGGAGACAGTGACGAGGATGGTCTGCCGGACTTCTGGGAAACTGCTAACGATCTCGATCCTGAGGATAGCACTGGAGAAAATGGTGCAGAAGGCGACCCAGACAATGATGGCATCACCAACTTTGATGAATATGAAAATAGAACAAACCCACAGAATGAAGATACCGATGGGGATGGCCTCGCTGACGGCGTTGAAAATGGCACCGGTGATTACGATGGTCCTGACGCTACTGGCACGGACCCACTCGTTGCAGACACGGACGGGGACACTCTCCTAGATGGCGTTGAAAATCCAACACTTCCCTATGATGAGGATAACCCGGAAGATCAGCCCGGTACAGATCCAAACGATCCTGACACAGACGGAGACGGAATAGGTGACGGTAGCGAAATCGCTAACGGCACAGATCCGACCACTGAAGACGAAGTTGATGAAAGCACTTACCGTCAGAACTTCGATGGTTTTGCTGATGGCACGACAGACCTTCAGGACGGTTCGGTCATCGCCGGAACGGCAGCAGAAGTTATTGACGGCAGACTTTACCTGACTAAGGACGGTCAGGGACTAGGATTTTCCAGTTTCTCGGTTCCTGCAATCCCGGGCTCCTCAAATGGTTTTAGAATCACTTTCGATTATGAGCTCAATGACAGTCCAGGAGCCAATAATCCTGCGGACGGATTCTCAGTAAATTACGGAGACGCGCAACTCGGAGAACTTGGACAAGCCGAAGAAGGAATGGCAGGGGGACAGGCCATTGAAAACATTTCCTTCGAAGTGGACACTTGGCAAAACTTTGACGCTGAGCAGGGCGTGAACATTTCCGGAATGGCCGGAGGCACTGATCTGCAACAGCTCGCATTTAATAACGGACCAATCTTAAATGATGGAGAAAAAGTTGAAGGATCGATTGAAATACAATGGCAACCTGACGTGGGTGCCAGTTTTACAACTACAGGGATGAACACGAACGCAGATTTTACCGAAGTTGAAATCCCTGACTTTGTTGCTAGTGATGATCACAACTTTATTATCTCGGCTCGTGTCGGTGGCGCGAACCAGGACTTTATCATCGACAATCTAGTCATTCAGTCCGGTATCTTTGATGGTGACGAGGACGAGGATAACTTGCCAGACTTCTATGAAAACGATAAGGCAGGTAATATCACTGACTTGAACGGTCTCGGAACCGGCCCCGGTCCTGGAGCAGGTACTGGAGACTTTGATGGTGACGGACTCACTGATTTTGACGAGTATGAAAATAAGACTGATCCTACCGAAGAGGACACTGATCAGGACGGCCTAGCTGACGGCGTTGAAAATGGAACCGGCGATTATGATGGACCGGACGCTACTGGAACGGACCCATTAGTTGCGGACACTGATGGCGACGGCCTCTTAGACGGTATTGAAAATAATAGTGGCGTTTATGTGAGCGCTGAAAACCCAGGAACTGACCCTAACGATCCGGACACGGACGGAGACGAAGTCACTGACGGTATTGAAATCAATAACAATACCAATCCACTGAGCGATGAAGATGCTCCAGTCCTTTGGACCGTACGTAACGCCGCGGCAAATTTCCCTCTGAACACTGTGGCCAATACGAGGGATCTATTTGACGATGAGGCTCTTCGCGATGAGGAGACAACAACCATTCACTCAACTATTAACTTCCGTGACAATGCGACCGGTCCATTTCCTGATCCAGAAGCGTTCCCACTCTTCGAGGCTCAGGATGTTAACCGGGACGATTTCGCAATCATGGCTACGGGAACAATCTTTATCACCGAACCCGGGACCTACACTTTTGGCTTCAGCTCTGATGACGGTGGTGGAATATGGATCGACGAAAATCCTGTCATTGTTTTCGATGCTAATAGAGGCACCGCGACTAGTCTCGGGGCAGTCGACCTTTCCTGGGGAGAGCATCAGGTCGAATTCCTCTTCTGGGAAAGAGGCGGTGGTGCCCAGTGCCAGTTATTTAGGCATAAGGAAGTCGGTGACTTTTCAGGTCAAGCTTTCGTTACTTCAGACTACGAGCTTCTTACAACGTCCTCGGCTCCAGACGATGATTCGGACAATGATGGTTTACCAGATATCTGGGAAGAACAATTCTTTGACAACTTGGACCAAACCGCTGCGGGAGATCCAGACTCTGACGGTCTTGATAATGCAAGCGAATTTGAAACAGGAACGAAGCCGAACGTTGCAGATACCGATGAGGACGGATACAGCGATGGCGTTGAAAGTGGAACCGGTGAATGGGTAAGTGCTGATGATACCGGAACGAATCCTCTCAGAGCCGACTCTGACAATGATGGACTCCTCGACGGTGTTGAGAATCCTGACCTTGCGTATGACCCGGACAATCCGGAAGATCAACCAGGATCAGATCCAAACCTCAAGGACACGGACAATGACGCTGTCAGTGACGGTCAAGAAATTGCAAAGGGCAGAGACCCGTCCACTGCTCAAGCTGCTCCAAGAGGATATGTTCAGGACTTTGATGGTTTCCCTGACGGGACAACGGATCTCGGTGACGGTAGCGTCATTGCTGGTGCAGCTGCAGAAGTTGTTGATGGTAGACTACAACTGACCAAAGACGGTCAAGGATTAGGATTCTCTAGCTTTACTATCCCTGCTATCAGGGACTCATCTAATGGATGGACTGTCACCTTTGATCTTGAACTTACAGACAGTCCAGGAGCAAATGATCCTGCTGACGGATTATCATTCAACTACGGTAACTTTAGCCTCGGTGAGCTCGGAAGAGCAGAAGAGGGCATGGAGACTATCGCTAGTGTAACGGATAATATATCCTTCGAAATTGACACCTGGCGAAACGGTGACGCAGAACAGGGTGTCAACATCGCTGAGCAGACTGATGGAATTAAGAATGACGTTGAATTCACTAATGGAGTCATACTTGATGATGGAAGTACGGTATCAGGCCCTGTCACTATAAGTTATAACCCGTCAACCGGCGCATCCTTCAAGACAGAGGGGCTCAACACCAATGCTGATTTCGAAGATGCAGTACTAACCACATTCGTTGGAGATGATGCCTTTAACTTTGGCATCTCTGCCCGAGTCGGCGGTGCCAACGAGGACCTCTTCATTGATAACTTCGTACTGACTCTTGGTACCCTCGGAGCACCTTTCCAGATCACAGAGGTGACTAGGGATGGTATCGAAGTGAATCTGACATGGGCTTCAAGACCTAACAGGATCTATCTGATCGAAAGGTCCGAGGACATGGAGAACGACGCGGACGACTCTAACCGTGACGGAGTTGCCGGTTTCTGGGAAGAGATCGATGATGGTGTCGAAAGTGAAGGCGAATCGACTACGTTCACTGACGAGGTTCCAGAAGATTCTAAAAAGATGTTCTGGAGAATAAC
Source organism: Verrucomicrobiaceae bacterium (assembly GCA_004211885.1). GTDB lineage: Bacteria > Verrucomicrobiota > Verrucomicrobiia > Verrucomicrobiales > DEV007 > EC70. The sequence continues at coordinate 80,886 of SHBV01000001.1, read as the reverse complement.
AGATATGGGTCCTGCCAATTAGGCGAATAGCCTCTCAGAAAATAAATAAACAATATATAAATCTCAAGGGGGGCTGTCCGTGAGGGACGGCCCTTCTTATTTTAATCACAAAGTTGTAGCAACCCCAATACTGGAGTAAAATATGAAAAGAAAATCCCCTCATAAAACCCCTATCCAGATCTTAAATACTGTGAAAACTCAAAGAATGATCCCTCTTCTGCTTCTCTTATGCTTCTTGCCAATCGTAACGACAATGGCTGAAACCTATGACCAAGACTTCAATGGATTTCCAAACGGCACCACTGAACTTGGTGATGGGTCGGTCATTACTGGCCAAGCCGCTAGTATTGTTGACGGTCGTTTACAGTTAACTCAGGACGGTGAAGCATTAGGATTTTCAAGCTTTTCAGTTCCAGCCGTTCCTGGATCTTCTCAAGGGTTCTCGATCACTTTCGATTATGAACTCTATGACGGTCCTGGTAGTAATGATCCCGCTGACGGGTTTTCACTAAATTACGGTAACGCTCCGATGGGTGATCCAGGCCAAGCAGAAGAAGGAATGGCTGGTCGCCCAGGAGTGACTCAGAACCTATCTTTTGAAGTTGACACATGGCGTAACGGTGACTCTGAGCAAGGAGTTAACATTTCTGGAATAGTGAACGAAACAGACATTGGACAACTTGCTTTTGAAAATGGAACAATTCTCAATGACGGGCAAAGGATTCAGGGCAGCATTGAAATGAGTTGGGATCCCGGGACCGGAGCTTCCTTCAATACCACAGGAATGAACACAAACGCAAACTTCACCGGCATAGATACTGCTGAATTTAATCCTAATGATGAGCACACGTTTATCATCTCAGCTCGTGTCGGCGGTGCGAATCAGGACCTCTTCATTGATAATCTTATTATCACCACAGAAACAAAAGAACCTGTCAGAAATGGGGATCTCTATGTGAGTGAGTTTTGTGCAAGGAATGACAGTACACTGGAGGATGAGGACAAAGAAACTTCCGACTGGATAGAAATACACAATGGCAAAGATTCAGCCGTTGATCTTGAAGGCTACTTCCTGACAGACAATACCGAAGATTTAACCAAGTGGGAATTTCCAGCTGTGACACTCGGTTCCAACGAATATCTAGTTATATTCGCTTCTGGAAAGAATCGCAGAAATCCCAACAGTGAACTGCACTCGAATTTTTCTCTGGCAGGTGAAAATGGTCAACTCGCTTTAATAGCAGCAGACGGAAAAACCATACTCAGCGAATTTAATTATGAAGAACAGGTCGAGGACGTGAGCTACGGAGAGCTAGGGACTGAAAGGACATTCGGATACTTTGATAATCCTACACCAGGAAGAGTAAACCGAGCTCCCCAATTCCCCAACCCACCAGGTGAACAACTCCAATTTGATAAGCCCGGTGGACTTTTCAGTGGCAGCACTACTCTTCGCATCCTTACCCCTGAATCACCAACTGCAGTCGTCAGATACACGACCAACAACAGTGTTCCCACCTCTTCCTCCACAATATATAATGGCTCACCCTTCACGATCAGGGACACGACCACGATCCGTGCAAGGATCTATGAGCCTGGCAGGCCTCCTAGTGACGTGAAGAGTAGAACCTTCATTGAACTAAACTCTAGCGTAGCCAATTTCACTTCTGGATTACCTATTATTGTGGCCGACACGAACGGAGCGAACATCGATGATGGAAATAGAAATTTCCGGTTCTCATACAACGTCGTCATTGACAGGGACCCAGCTGACGGGTTCGCCCACATGAACGGAACTCCCGACTTTCAGGGACGAGGAGCTATGCATATCCGTGGGCAAAGCTCATCAGGGTTCGCTAAGAAGCAATATGCATGGGAAATTAATAATAATGAGGGAGAAGACAAGGACGAATCTATACTCGGCATGCCAAGCGAATCAGACTGGATCATTCATGCACCCTATTCTGATAAGACACTCATGCGTAACGTACTCACTTACAATCTGGCCAGAGACTTATGGGGTAATCAGGGCGGAGTGAGGACCAGATTTGTTGAGCTATTCGTTAATACCCGAAAAGGAAGTGACGTATCAATGAGCGATTATCGTGGCGTTTACGTGCTCATGGAAAAAATCAAAATATCCAAAGGAAGGGTAGAAATCGATGACCTAGAGAATGACGTCACTGATCCGGAACTGATACAGGGAGGTTATATCTTCAAAAAAGATAAAGCTCCACGCAGCCAGCCCTGGTCAACTGCCGTGGAAAGGGTTCCTCTGGACATGCACGATCCTGAAAGAGTCAGCACGACCCAGTTAAATTATCTAAAAGGTTACATCAACGATTTTGAGAGGGCCCTGCATGGAGAAGACTTTGAAGATCCACAAGTCGGCTATAATGGATTCATTAATGTTCCCACCTTCATTGATAATCACTTATTTGTTGAATCGTTTAAAGAAATTGACGGTTACAGGATCAGCGCCTATTTCGTTAAACCAAGATACGGAAAAATTCGTGCCCTCCCTGTATGGGATTACAATTTGGGCCTAGGAAATGCCAATTATCTTGGCGGAGAAAATCCCAGAGGTTGGTATTATCCTCAAGTAGGTGGAAGTGACTACTATTGGTATCAGAGGCTATTTAAGAGTAGAGAATTCAGATTAGCATACTGGGACAGGTTCTGGGAACTTAGGAGAAGCACATTCAGTGACGAAAATCTAATGAACCAAATTGATCGTTGGGACGCTGAATTAGATTTACCTAACGCTCAGGGAGAATCTGCTGTGACTCGCAACTTTAACAAGTGGAGAGTCCTTGGAAATTACCTCTGGCCAAATGCCGGAGGCTATCAGTCAAGGCGCACTCATCAGGCAGAAGTTGACTGGATGAAGAACTGGCTCAGACAAAGACTCGATTGGGTAGAAACTCAATCAAGAGGCACATCTGAATCTAACTCAGATTACGCACTCCCGCCGGACTTCAATAAGTTAGGAGGTGAAGTTAACTCAGGATTTAAGTTACAGATATCTGATCCGAACAAATGGTCAAGATCAACGATCTATTATACTATTGACGGCACTGATCCAAGAGTTCCAGGAAATGCAAGAGGCATTGTCACTACATTTATTACTGAGAATTCAGACTGTGAAGTATTAATTCCTTCCGAAACAAATGGAGGGAGTTCTCTTTCCATTGCCCAGTGGACAAACACTTCTTCACCTCCTAACGGTGATAACTGGACGATAGGAAAACAGGGCGTTGGAATAGAGAGGAGCCCTTCAGGCACTTACGATCCTGATATCGGAGTCGATGTTGAAGAAGAAATGTATCGCATCAATCCAACTGCATATATTCGCGTACCATTCAATGTGACTGCCAAGCAGCTAGAAGGACTCACTCAGCTCACACTCAGAGTCAAGTACGATGACAGTTTCGTTGCTTATCTTAACGGTGAAGAAGCCACTCGTGACTCAGCACGTAGTCCGGCAGATTTGGCTTGGGACTCAAGAGCAACTTCAACTCATAGCGATTCTGAAGCGATGACTTTCATGGAATTTGATATGACACCTCATATCGAAAGATTAAACGTAGGTGAAAATATGTTGGCCATGCATGGATTGAATGCCGGAGCAAATAGTAGTGATGCTTTATGGAGATTTGAACTCATCGCTACCGCAGGGTCTGGTAACAGTCCTTCACCAAATTCTTACGCTTATGATGGTTCGATAGGGCTTGAAGGAGGAGTCGAAGTCAGAGCAAGGACATTTGATGGAGCCGACTGGAGCCCGGCAACTCGGGCCCTTTTCAAAGTAAATACGTTAACAGCATCCAATAATAACATTGTTGTCTCTGAACTCAATTACCGCCCCGCATCAGCTACGGACGAAGAAAAAGAAGCTGGCCATGAGAGCCGTGGAGACTTTGAATTCATTGAACTAATGAACGTTCATCCGACCCGTTCAGTTAACCTCGAAGGAGTCGTAATCAGTCAGGGTATTAATTTTACTTTTGATAATAGACTCAGCGCTGAATCGCTCGTTCTTCCTCCAGGAGAAAGATTAGTCATTGTAGACAACATCGAAGCTTTCAATTTCCGTTACGGAAACCCAAATGTAATCATTGCAGGAAATTTCTCAGGAAATTTGAGTAATGACGGAGAGCAAATTGTCATACTTGGAGAATCAGGAAGCACTATCAAAGACTTTACTTACAACGATGTAGAACCATGGCCAACCTCAGCGGATGGAGAAGGTTTCACATTAACTCTGATAGACCCGACAACGAACCCTGACCATTCAAAGGCAACGAGCTGGCGTGCTAGTAGTTATGTTGGAGGAAGCCCAGGCCAAGAAGAGGGCGCAGGATTCAACGGCGATCCAGAAAAGGATGAGGACCAAGACGGTCAGAATGCCTTCCTTGAATTTGCTCTTGGAACAGATGACGCAAATTCAAATTCTCGAAGCGCTCCATCAGTTAGGATCGAATCTATAGATATTAATGGACAGACAGGACAATATGTAATCTTTGAGTTTCAAAAAAGCTCTAATGCCAATGGTATTATTCATTTGATCCAGACAAGTTCAAATCTCAGAGAATGGAACGAATCATCGGACCAGTTCAGTTTAGTTTCCACAACTAGCAATGGTGACGGAACGGAAAAGGTGACCTATCGTTCGAACGAGCCTTTCAGTTCTCTTGGTAGTGCTTTATTTTATAGATTAAGCGTTTCAAGCAATTAAGAACTGAGGGCCTTTGAAAGAGTATTAATCTCTTTGGCAAATTCACGCAGGCTCTCAGAGAGAGCCTTTAGAGTAACAGTCGATTCTTCAGGTGGGACCAGACTTTCTCCTTCTTGATTGAACTGGTCGAAGGGTCCCTTGAATGCTTGGGCAGACTTCATCGCATCATTAATTAAGGAACGGATCTTATCAGCTTGTGAATTAGGGATCTGTTCTGCAAGGCCTATTAAGCCAAGGCCTAGAACCTGTAACTTTCCATCCAATCCAACATAAGCACCAGCTGCCAGGTTAGATATCCCCGCGACAGTATGTAAAAAATCAAAATGTGTCGTGTCGCTGAACGTTGACTGCTCCTTAAAAATTGAACCCTTAACAATCATAGACCCAATTTGGGACTCGGCAAGATCATCAGCCAGAAACGAAGCCATTCCTAATATATTTGTAATTGCTTGATCAGAAGGCATCGACTCTATACGGGATCTCAAATTGTTTTTGCTCTCAGGAGCCCAACCAGATACCAAATCCTCCAAGTCTTGAACTAGAAGATCACAGCAGGCCACTAAATAATCTGCCCGTCGCTTGGCCAATTCTGAATTGTTTTTATCGTAGTCTTTAAATGAACGTTTCCCACTAGATGATTGGTCCAAATCCTCGCCCCACAAAAGAAACTCAATGACATGGTACCCAGTTGTAAAATTAGATTGCCCTGCCTTCAAATTAATACTTCTCAGAAATTCAGAAGTAATAGCCGGATACTTCTCTTTGTTGCCAATTATATTTTTTCCAATCGCTTTTTTTATATAATCAATATGCCCAGGGTCAATTGGCCAACCATTTAACCGATTAGAAATGTCACGATCAACTTTCCCCGATTCAGCAATTAGACGGGAAAATTCACTCTGCAAAAAAGGCAACCTTGCCCGCATCCAACTAACCTTTGCGAGGAGATGCGTTTCAGCCTTTGGGTCTTTTACAAAAGCAGAAACGGCTTCCTTGAGAGCCTTCCCTTGCAAAAGCGCTGAACTAGAGGCGGCCTCCGAAATATTGCAATAATTATAGACGAATAACCGCTTCGCCTCAGCCACACTCTTTGGGACCGGCGCTTTGAGAATTAATTTTGATTTTCTTGGGGCAAAGAGTCTATCTTGGCCGTGGCTTGGCAAATAGGTAATATGACATAGAGTTGTTCCTACAATTAAAGAACGGAGTAAAATTCTTAAGTTCATATTCATGCCTTTAATAATATGTTGAAACTGAAGCATGCAATCGCGGTAGTTGCCATACTAAACTTTTTTTCCTGCTCTTCAAATAAAGGGTCTGATAAAAATACCTCTAAAGAGGAATCTATCATCAAATTATTTGATGGGAAATCTTTAGGGATTTGGAAAGAACTTCAATTTGGCGAAGAAAAAAATACTAATGTACGAATTGAAAACGGAAAAATTATTTTCGACCGCGGAGACCCTCTGACCGGTATGGTAATCAATGATTCCAACTTTGAACCGCCTAATGATGAATACGAAATAACACTAAAAGCACGTAAGATTGATGGACGAGATTTTTTTTGCGCCCTAACTTTTCCAGTTCCTGAAAAGAATTCTTGCTGCACTTTCGTAGCAGGGGCTTGGGGCGGTCAGGTCACAGGTTTATCCAATATTGATTATCTCGACGCAAACAAAAATATTACTAGAAGTACCCTCAATTATGATCATGATCGATTGTATACAATTAGAGTCGAAGTAACACACGGAAGAATTCGCTGTTGGATAGATAAAAAATTAGTTGTTAATTGCATCATCGCAGACAAACACATTTCTATGCGACCCGGCCCAATTGAAAAATGTCAACCTTTTGGGCTAGCAAGCTATGAGACAAAAGTAGAATTCGAATCGATCTCTTTAAGAAAAGTTTTCACTAATAACTGACAAAGATATCACCACTTTGCAGATTAAGTAATTATGGATTAATAGTTAAAACAAAATGAGTGATAACACTTCCATAAAACCGGTCCATTCCCGGGAAAAAATTCGGAGAATTATATTTGATCACAATACTCCAGCCTCTAAAGGATTTGATATTGTTTTACTTGTTTTAATATTTCTCGCCGTTTTTGCGACAATGCTTGAAAGTGTGGAAAGTATTCGTAATCAATATGGAGATTTACTCAGGGTCGCCGAATGGATCTTCACTATATTATTCATGTTTGAATACGCTGCCCGTATTTATTCGGTCAAATCGCCTTTCAAATATATTCTAAGCTTTTATGGAATCATCGACCTGCTCGCCTGGATCCCCTTATGGATTACACTCTTACTTAATGAGGACAGTGCACATTACTTGGCCACCGTAAGAATTTTAAGAATGTTGAGAGTATTTAGGATACTTAAATTAATTGATCTTATTGGAGATTCGAACCGGCTAATAAGAGCCATGCGTGATAGTAGCGGAAAAATATTTGTTTTTCTGTTTTTTATTCTCATGCTTGTAACCGTTACAGGTTCAGTCATGTACATTGTCGAGGGTTCCCAAAACATGAAATTTAGTAGCATTCCTACTAGCATCTATTGGGCGATTATAACTATAACAACTGTTGGGTTTGGGGACGTTGTTCCTTTAACCGCAGCAGGAAAAATAATCACCAGCATCATGGTCCTCATAGGTTATGCAATCATTGCCGTCCCTACCGGCATAGTAATCGGTGCCATGAGAGATTCTAAGCGAGAAGCAGCTAGTGGACGATCTTGTTCAGAATGTAACCGGGACGGACACCATGAGAGTGCTACTTTTTGCTATCACTGTGGTAGCGAATTTCAGGAATCATAATATAAATAATAGATTAAAGCGCCTTTAAATACGCATAAAGATCAGCCAGCTGATCAGTCCCTAGGCCCAAAAGCAATCCTTCAGGCATGAGTGAATTTGACCAGTCCTTCTGCTCAATGATATCGGGTTCATTCAATCTCACTGTCATTCCTGAGCCTGTTCTTACTATGACACCATCGGCAGAATTAAACGCTATCCTTCCAATGTGCTTAGTCCCATCATTCATCGTAAAAACTGTCGCCCTGTAAGCAGGAGGAACGTTAGCATTTGGCATTATAATTGCCCGGAAAAGATCAGTCGGAGATAATCTTTTGGAAATACCGGCCAGGTCCGGACCCAATGCATTTGTAGAAAGGTGGCAAGAAACACATGCTCTCTCTGCAAAAATTTTCTCTCCCCTTTTTAGATTTCCGACATTCCAATCAACATCAGATAAGATTGCATCCCAGTTAACCTTAGAGCTTGGATTATCCTTATTGAATGAACGAGCAATTACAGGATAGTTTTTCGCAAGCCAATTATTAGCTTCACTCCTATCTTTCAATTTTTTTCCCGCAAGGTCGCTGATTAAGGGTAAGATAAGACGCGTATCGGGCACCCCAAAGAGCGCTATTAATTCTCCAGGTTCAGCTTTTGGACCAAGAACTCCCAGGGCCTTAATAGATGATGACACTGCACTTGAATCGCTATAGCTGAGAGCAGCTAAAAACAAAGGACGATCTATTTCTGCAGGCTCCTTGGACAATTGGATTACGGCAGCAGCTCTGAGAGAAGGGTCCTCTGCCAGGACCCTAAAAAGTGGGGATGAACGAGCTAAATCAAGAGCAGAAATAAGATTAATTAAATCAGCTCCCCAACCATTCTTAGGATCTTTCAACGCGGCTAAAAAGAAAACTTCGGCGGCTCTGCTCCGGAAAGGCTCCGGAAAGGCTCCTGCAATTCCGACATGGTTGGGTCTAGCCAAGAGTGTGCTCTGGCACAAGTGTTCAAAAATTGGACCTCGTTCTGCAAGGCCTACAATCACTTCATTAAGCCTATCAATATAAGTTTGCTTCGATCTTACCTGCTTTCCCTGAATCTTTGAATCGAGGCACAAAATCGACTCAGATATTTTCTTGGCAGAACCCTGATCCAAGCTCGACGATAACCGGGCAAGACAAGCAAGAAAATGAAAGTCTTCCTCGGGCACAGAATCTTTAGTGATAAAATTCAATATCCTTGTAGAGGAGATTGGATGAGAGTCACGTAACATAGCAATGAGTCGGGCAGATTCCCTTCGCTCATCTAAGTCCAGAGAATGTAAAAGAGCCCGAGAGGAATTTCGGGCCATGACAAGCAGATCATTATGTTCTTTGTTGAAAATTTCGTCATTAGAGAGTTCATATCCAGTGAAAGATTCTTTTGATGGACTCTTTAAGTTCCAATCACCAAGGGCCTTCATTAACGACCGTAGGGATCTCATTCTATCTTTACTGGTTGCATCCAATAAGGAATTATCCAGGTGCCTAGCCATAATCATCGCTTCTTCAGCTTGAAATCCAGAATTCAAATTTTCTTCATCCCTTTGAAACCCTTTCAAAATCACTTTGCCCATTTCAATCGGCCCTGAATCAGACTTCGAATCTTTATGTCTGATATGATAAACCGACCCAGTCGTGCCTCGACCACCAACCGAAAGAAAAATTGACCCGTCTTTTCCAACTTCAATATCACTAGGAGCAAAACCATTAGTTCCTAAAGATTCAATAAAAGTATCAGTAATAGGAAAGCCAGCTTCTTCGATTAGGCCAGCAGCCTTTGTGACATAGACCTTCCCAAATGTCCAATCACAATAAAATACAGCATCATGATAATATTTTGGGAAAGCTGTGTGCCTGTAAACAGCGACGCCAGTCGGCGAGCCCCTACCAATATTAACTATTGGCTTTACGCTATCGTAATAATAGTCCGGCCTTTTCCAGCCTCGCCTCCAACCCGGTAAGCGCCAACCATGGTGAGCACCGTCCTCTAACCTATAGAGCCTAGTAGGCGAATACCATGGAAGAAAAAATTCCCTCTCACAATCACTATCATAAGTGAATATTTGTCCCTCACTATTAAAATCGAAATCATAGGGATTGCGTAATCCATGGCATAAGAGAGTAGAATCCAAAAAGTTTGATGAATAGCGGATCAAGGCACCACCCTCTAATTGTGGATAACCCTTCATGTCCTGATGACCGGCAAATTTAGAATCGTTCCCTCCAATTAAATATATTCTTCCCTGACTATCCTTTCGAATTGCATGGATCCCATGTTCCCCGCCCCCAAACTTACCTATCCTAAAAGGATTAGAATCAAATTTACCGTCCCCATTCTTATCAATGTAGCGGTTGAAATATCCTCCTTCTGTAGTGAGCAAAGTCCTTTCATCCAAAAAAAGCATACCCATTGCGCCGGCACTGGACTTAATAAGTATAGATTCTGTATCTGCTACCCCGTCTCCATCTTCATCGGTCAACCTCTTAATATAGCCTCTCGAAGAAATCACAACAGATCCAGAAGGGTCCAAAGTCATTGAATAGACGTCGGGGGCAATTACAGAATCCGCATAGTGCGTAATTTCAAATCCTTGAGCAATTTTTAACCCAAGATCATTAACAGGAACTAGCTCAGCATACGCCTGACTAATGTAGGCAAACGCAATGAGTAAACGGATCCACATTACCAAATATACTAATGCCTGTAATATAAAAAACGAGTCCGATCTGCGAAAATAGCCTCAACCCTGCCTTTAAGATAACCAAGGCTTAGCAGGAACAGATCCACGGGATCGAGCACGCTTGTAGCCACCACCATTAGCTGCCTGCCAAGCACTAATGCGACGAATCAATTCTCCCGTTGATGAATCCCCAGAAACAGTATCTACAAGGATACTTGCCAAATCACTGTCATATCGGATTATATCTTCAGCGAGTTCTCTGAGGCTATCTTCTTCAGCAGATTCCTGAGCATACATCCAATCGCTGGGATCATCATTAGAGTCAGGCTTGTCTGCACTTAATTCTGAAGACGTATTGAATTCATTTTTATCAATATTTTCCGGACTATTCGATCTTGGTTTGGGCATCTTATATAATGTTTTTTGAATCTATTGATCCTCGGATTTTGAATCCAAGAACGTAGATCCTTTTTCTATGTATTCCCTGATCGAATCTATAAGTAAAAGGTTCGCAGTCTCGGCAGCATTCTTACCAAACATCCCAGTCTCGGTCATCCGATCCAAGTGTTCGCGAACTCTTTCCGTTACAGAAACAGTCAGTTGCACAGAGGAAATCGCATTTTTTTGCCGAGCCATCCAGATTAAAATGCAATAATAATGCCATTCTTTTCTCATTTGTAAAACATTTTTTTGATAATTATAGCAATTTTGCTTTATCTAAAGCTGGAATACAAAATGGTAGAACTTTATAAAACTTTTGAGCCTTATCCTTAGAAAAATCGTGGCCTCAAATATTCAATAAGAAAAAAATACCGATTTATTCTTATTAAAGAACCCTCTTTAAGAGCGCACTTCGAATTTATGAATGATATTCGAAAGAAATGTGAATCGACTAAAAGTCAAACTTGCCAGGATCCTCAAGATTATCAAAACGACCCGCTCTGTCATCAGTATCACGAACGATCTTCGCTTCAGGCAAAGCTTTTCGCAGCGTCGAAACCCCATTAGAAGTTACTGCAGTATTCCAGAGATATACTGCCTTTAGGTCCCGGTACTTTGCAATGATCGGCATGCTCGCGTCCGTAACTTTAGTACCATATAAATTTAGCCATTCCAAGGATTGCAAGTCAGCTAAAGCTGCAATCCCCTTGTCATCGATTTCAGTCCGATTAAGATTCAAATGAGTTAGCCTTCCCAGCTTTCCTACATGCTTGAGACCCTCATTGGTAACCTTTGTTCTACTAAGATCTGCTTCAACTACATTGGCTGCTAAATGCAGAATCTGTTCTATCTCCTTATCTGTTATTTTGTGATATGTAGAAATCCATTCTATGGATAAGTACTCAGGGAGAGTCACAGAAACGGGATTGACTGTTGCTCCCAAACCTTCAAGGTGAGCTATAGCATCAGCGTTCGGCTCCCTAACTGGCATGCTCTTTACCTTTCGTGCATCAAGATCAGCAGGAATTTTTTCCAATGCTCCTCCAGAACCTGAACTGAATTTAGCGCCATCATCTATCCACTTTTTTATTAAGGCTATTTCCTTAGTCGATAAAGGACTTCCATCATCTGGAGGTGGCATTAAATCTTCAGCATTCTTGGGCAATGATACACGTATATAAAGTTCGCTACTTAATGCATCTCCAGGCTCCAATACTCCACCCGAACGCATTCCTATAGGAGTATCTAAGGCAAGACCAGCTTTCGGTTTTTTATCCGATTCCTTCTTCTTAGCAGTGTGACAAGAATTACACTTAGAGGAAAGGATCGGAGCGATCTGTTTTTTGTAATCTACATCTTGCCCAAAGCCTGTTGACCCTAAAATCATGAGCCCAATGCAACTCATGAAAAAATTACGTGCGGAAATATTCAGCATCACATCAATGCGAAAAACTTATCGTGGGAATTTTCCCTTAATATTAATTTAAAACTAAGCAAACACCTCTTTGACGGGCTTGGCCTCATCACCAATCGTAAATGGGCGGCCTGAAGGAGAATTTACTACTCTTTCTGTAGGTAAACCTAGAGCATGACCAATCGTGGCATTGAACATTCCTGGAGTCACGACACCTTCTTTGACGGTGTGTGCCTTGCGGTCAGTTTCACCGTATACAAAGCCACCCTTGACGCCTCCTCCTGCCATTAAGCAAGTGAAGGCTCTGGGGAAGTGATCCCTGCCCGTATTATCATTAATTTCAGGAGTTCTTCCAAACTCAGTTCCAAGCGCAACTAATGTTGAATCCAAGAGGCCTCTTCTTTCGAGATCTGATACGAGACCTGCAAGTGCAGTGTCCAAGATCTGGCATCTGGATTCGACAGATACAAAGTTGTCGTTGTGAGTGTCCCATCCACCCATGCTCACTTCTATGAATCGAACTTGATGCTCTACTAAGCGACGAGCTAATAAGCATCCCTGACCAAATCCGTTCTGCCCATAAAGGTCGCGAACCTTGATATCTTCATGATTAAGATCAAAGGCCTTAAGGTCTTCACTCGTCATGAGCTTAATAGCTTCATCATATAGACCGTGGTAAGTTTTGATTTGTTTCTGCTTAAATTTTCCATGAAAAGTTGAGTTCATCTTATCCGCCAAATCAAGTCGACGGTTAAAATCAGACTCACTGACTGAGTGTGCTCTAGTAGAGTCCTTAAGCCCATCATTAGCGCTGCCTAGTGGGACACCTCCATACTTTGCACCCATGAATCCTCCAGTCGCGTTCTCCGCCGAACCTCCAACAGATACAAATCCTGGGATAGTAGTATTTCTTCTGCCTGATAATCTCATCACCCAGGCACCTAATGCCGGATGCACAATTGTGCCACGCATCGGATAGCTTCTGTGAAGAAGGTACTGGCCCTGTTCGTGTGCGCCCTGATTCGTCTGCATTCCGCGGAACAAAGTAATGTATTTCATCATGGCCGCGGTCTTGGGAAGAAAACCCGAAATTTGTATACCATCAGCACTAGTATTTATTACTGGAGTTGGTCCCTGAACTTCTTGATTTTGAGGCTTAGGATCAAAAGTGTCTAAATGGCTCATTCCTCCTGACATATTAAGGAAGATGACACTCTTGGCCGCTCCTCGGCGCATCGGAGGTGCCGCAGCAAAAGTATCGTGCGTGGCGACGGAAGCTCCTAGCATTGGCAATACACTCACTCCCAAGCAATTCTTGGCAGCACCTATCATGAATTGCCTACGGCTCACTTCGTCACTCTTATTGAATATTGTTTTATCTGGCATTTGTATGTAACGGTTTACTTGTTTGTGTCCTAAAATTGTTCTGGAAATTAATTACTGGAGGAACATGAACTCCGCGGTAGAAATTAGTGCTGAAACCATGTTCTCGGGAGCAGAGGCTCCGTTCGATTTAAATTCTTCAATGAAAATTTCTTTTTCTAAAGTCGTAGGCAATCTCGACAGTATACTTATAAAGGCACGTTCAATTTTTTCCTCATCATTCTTACCCTTCTTAATAACGCGAAAAACTTTAGCACTCCCATTAGCAGTGATGTGCCGCTCAACGTGTCCGTTCAAGATTGAAAGTACTTGAGTGACATCAGAATCAGTACTTGAATTTTCAATCACTTCGCGGTTCGACTGACCAAACTGCCTAAGGAAATGACCATTAGGCATTGGTGATTTAAGTTCAGAAGCACGCATCTCATTTCCGTACTTCTTGCTAGCATTATAAGCCATCATCATCATCTGCATCTTTTCTCCGCCTCCTCCACTGGCACCTTTATCTCCCTTAATCTGGTCATGCAGTTTCTTAGTATAATCCCAGACCTCTCCACCCGTGTCTAAGGCCATCACTTCATTGTAAAGATCCTTCATCGATTTCTTACCAACTAGTACAGGCCTTCCTCTATAAATTATAGCATCACCCCCGTATCCGTTTCCTTTCCTCTGATCAAGATTATCAATCTTAAGCGTCAATAGAGAATCCCAAATCTGTTCTGCGCTCAAACGTTTTAACTGACGGCCATTAAAATGGTAAGCGGTCCTGTCAGGATGTTGTATAGTATTAGGGCTTAGTTGAAAAGCATAACTCTTATAGAGAATCTTTTGGAAGGCCTTGAGGTCATAATCCAGATCAACTAATAGTTCCTCTAGGTAAGACATTAAAGATGGGTTAGATGGTTCAGAAGCAGAGCTAAAGTTATCAAGTGGCTCAAATAGACCAGTCCCCATTACCCTCTTCCACATTCTATTGGCTATGACCTTCGTGAATCGTGGATTATCGGAATTCACTAGCCAATCAGCAAATTTTTGGCGAGATTTTCCTGGGTCAGTGCTCTTGGATCTTGTACTGACCTTAATCGTTTTGCCAAATTGACTCAATGACTTTGCTCCTACCCTCTCACCAGGCTCTCCATCGCGGTACTTATAATCCTTCGGTAACTTGATGGTTCCTGTGCCTGAATCACTAATGGAAAAATCATAAACCGCATATCTAACGAGTCGGGACACGTCCCTGAGTTCCCTACTCACACCATCCATATCTTCCTTGTCTTCGAGATAATCGGCTAAATGATCCTTTGAAGTTTTAATTCCATTCGTGAATGCAGCCATCTGATAAAAGTCCATCTGCTTCCATGAATCGAATGGGTGATTGTGACACTGAGCACATTCGATCCTAGTGCCCAGAAATATCCTAGTCGTGTTAGCCATATTGTCTTTAAGCATGCCCTGGTCACGAACATAGTAACCAACGGCCCCGTTCTGCCATCCTCCTCCAGTAGCAGCCACGAGCTGATGAACCATGGTTTTGTATGACTTGTTCTCGGCTATGGAATCTTTAATCCATTTTATGTAAGGTGCCCCAGAAGTGTTCTGAAATGTGTCCGTGGCCCTCAGTAAGTCAGCCCACCAATTAAACATGTGCATGTTATAGCCATAAGAACTTAACAAGAGGTCAATGAGTTTGCTTCGCTTCTCAGGATCTTCATTGTTAAGAAATTCAATAGATTCTTCATAAGATGGAATACGACCAATCACATTAAGATAGGCTCTTCGAAGGAACTCAGAATCCGTGGCCTTTCCGAGTGGCCTGATCTGCTTTCTTCTGAAATCAGCACCTACGAGTCTGTCGATCTTTTTTGAAGACTCAATTTGAAATTCAACTGATTGGCTCTTGGAAACAGAACCTGCCCGTTGAGCAAGTTGCGAATATGAATCTAGAACAAAAAAGGTAGTAATAAACGTCAGGGCAATGCTATTCCTTATCCTCTTCATTATAATGTAATATAGCTTATATTAAGGGTAACCTGCAACTAGAGAATGCACAGTATAAATAGATTAATTATTTAGGCATCTTAAATATTTACCGCTAAAAAAGGCGGAAATTTGGAAAACCTTTAGTCTCTATGAACCTCTTATGAACGGTAATTTCCAACCACCATCGCCTGCGACACGAATATCTCGTAATCCAAAACCAGTTCTGGCAAGGAATAATAAAAAGAAAGCAACTAATAAGAGTTTAAAAAACGGTACAAGCTCAAGGCCCGTCATTGCGTTACTTTGAAAATAAGTGAGCGGGGAAAAAACAGCCCAACTTTCTAATCCCTTTATGGCCTTAGATAAAGTAGTAATGATGTAACCTCCCAGGACCACTATTCCTGATATCATTGCAGCGGAGGAACGGGACGGTACGCACATGCTTAGGGCCAAACTGAAACATGCAAAGAACCAAGTCACTGCAAAGACGGAAAGATACGGAAGCAATAATTGGAAAGTAGGAAAGTTCATGGATCCTGCCTTAGCAACACCTATCCACAAACCTAACCAACCAAGACCAATAATGCACGAAAGACTAAAAGTGAAGGCAATGACTCTACCCCAGAAAAACTGTCCACGACTGACAGGATGTGCGAGTACAAAATCAAGTATTCCCCTCTCCTCATCAGCTGCCAAGAGTCCGCTCCCTGACACTGATCCATAAATACCAAGAATGACCGGGAGGAAAGCAAAATAACGGAGCGATATAAATCCTTGAGGAGTGAAAATTTGTTCTGCCTCTTCACCTCCTATGAAGGTCTTAACCAATGGCTTTAAGCTTTCCAGAACTGGTCTTAATTGTCTCTCGTTTTCTGCAACCAAATCATAGAAAGGAATAGTTATAATTCCTAAGAGCATTAGAGGAATTCCCCAGCCTAAGATCGTCCATACTGATCGACGAAAAGAATATCTAGTAATAATATAAAACTTATTCATTTACTTTTTTCTAGATAATCTCTTTCACTAACTTCTCCATAATAGGAAAGAAAAATTTCCTCAAGGTCAGGCCTCTCAGTCTCTATAGACTCCACATGATATCCAGCCAATGCCTTAATGAGTTCATCCATCTCACCATCAACTATTAATTTCAGCTCACGCCCATCCGAACTCATTGCGTCCAAGAGAATGCCCGGAAGAGCCTCTATTTTCTCGGCAAAAATTTGTGTATTTTCTGCAAAAATCACTTTCATCCTCCAAGCCCTTCCAGATAGAAGAGAGCTCGTTTTCCCGACTTCGACAATTTGACCCTCCCTTATAATTGCAACGCGGTCAGCAATGGCTTGGACCTCAGCAAGGACGTGCGAAGAGAAAAAAACTGTAGCCCCCGAACGACGTGATTCCTTGACCATTTCAAGAACAGTCTGCTGAATTAATGGGTCCAGTCCACTCGTCGGTTCATCCAGTAAAAGGAGGTCAGGGCAATGCATGAATGCCGCAATAATACCCACCTTTTGTTTGTTACCTTTGGATAGATTCTTTATTTTTGATCTAACATTCAAATCCAACTGTTCAGCAAGTTCCTTGGCCCTCCTTTGGCAATCCTTTCCTCCTCCACGAAGTTCCCTCAAGAATTCTAAAACGGAATGTACTGAGGTGTTCTCATCAAGCCTAAGCTCACCCGGCAAGTACCCACAATGCTGACGCACTGCAACTGGGTCGGATTGAGGATCTCTTCCAAGGACAGAAACTGTTCCTGAATCAGGACGAATAAGGTCAAGCATGCAACGAATCGCAGTTGTTTTACCGGCACCGTTTGGACCGAGAAATCCAAAAACCTCTCCTCTGCAAACCGTCAAGTCTATTCCCTTAAGAGCCAAAAAAGACCCATATGACTTTGACAGATTATCAACATGTATTGCGAGATCAGACTCCTTATCGTTCATCAGTCAAAAAAAATAGTTTCCGGGTTCACCCAAAGGCGAACCGAATTATTAGATGACACTTCATCAATTTTCGGAGCCGTCACTTCGATGACACTAGGATCTTGAAAATGTTCAGGCTTAGTTTCTGGATGCGGCCAATAGATTAGACCAGTGACACACTTACTCAGGCCGACTGAAAGACTCACTTCAAAGAAAGAAAAGTCCTCTGCCGGACAATCAGAGTGCCATTTAACATTTTTAAATGTGTGGGTCGGATTGACAGGATTTGGTTTTAACGGAAACACTGAAATATTAATCGTGGCTCGATAATAACCATTCAAATTTAAACCATTCATTTCAAATATTGGCCACTGAAGAGCAAGGGTGCCTTCAGGAAAACGAGAATCTTCGGCCCGGCCAGAAGCGACGCCATGTCCCTTAACTATTTGCCCAGAAATAACATCCATAGCGTTCAAGATCTAATAAAGGACTCTGATTTAGCATAATATCCAGATTCTTGTATAAAGGAACATGGTTTAGTTAATGGCTATATTTGATTTAAAAAAGGTTAGAATTTGCTTCAACAAAATGCACTAATGATTAAATGAAATCAATGAGCTAAATCCCATTTGTGTTTCATCAGATCTTCCCGAAAATTAATATTATGTCTCAGCATCAAGTCATACTAAATTGGGAGCGTCAAGGCGCTGATTTTAATTATAAGGACTATCCAAGAACTCACACTTGGGACTTTGGTAACGGTGAAATCGTGAAAGCATCTGCCGCTCCAGATTTTCTTGGCGATCCTGTACTGGTCGACCCTGAGCAGGCCTTTGTGGCATCATTAGCAAGTTGTCATGCCCTTACCTTCCTCGCACTGTGCTCATTACAGAAAATCATAGTGAATGCTTACTCTGATGCGGCTATCGGATACTTAGAAAAGGCAGAAGACGGTAAACCATGGCTTTCTAAGGTAGAATTAAATCCCTCAATAGATTTTGAAGAAAAGGAAAAATGTGACCCTGAAACCATTAATGGCATTCATCAAAAAGCTCACCTTGAATGCTTCTTGGCTCGCTCAGTAAAAACCCAAATAATAATTAATTAGAGATTTATGACCTCTAGACCCACTAAATCAGCGCCCTTGTCCATTGCACCTAATTGGTGTTAGCCTAATAATATGAAATCAATATTTTATCTCATCATTACGGTTCTTTGCCTCAATTCCTTTTTGCCCTCATTACGAGCTAAAAATCTGGTCTACGAAGGCACTTCAGGTATTGGTAAAGGGAAACATATTGTTTTCATTGCAAGTGATCATGAATATCGTGGTGAAGAAACATGCCCTGCCATTGCCCGTATTCTAGCTCATCGATACGGGTTCAAGTGCACGGTGCTTTTTGGTTTAGATGAAAATGGTCACATCAAACCAGGATCTTCAAAGATCCCTGGAATGGAAGCCTTGGACAAAGCAGACATGATGTTTTTATTCCTCAGATTTTTGGCTCCGGATGACGCATCAATGGATCATTTCATTAATTACCTCAATCGTGGAGGGCCAGTCCTCGGGTTGCGCACGACAACACATGGCTTCAACGGTCTCAAGGGCAAAAACAGCAAGTACAATTACAATTCACGTGACAAGAATTATGACTGGGGATTTGGTCGTCAGGTACTGGGTGAGACTTGGAGACCACGTGAAGGCGCTGGACATTATGGGAGAAATCATAAATACAGTACCCGCATGTTTGTAGTTCCGGAGCAAAAAAATCATCCTGTCATGCGCGGGGTAAAGGACATGCACGCGATGGCTGGAGCGTATAGCGCAGTGCCTATCCAAGGATCTGTTATACTGGGCAAGAACCAAGTTCTTGATTCAATGAAACCGGACGGTAAGCCAATTCCGAATAAACCTCCTAGCCCCTCAATTTGGGTACGTACCTACAAATCTGCTTCTGGTAAAGAGGGGCGTGTTTTCACCTCTACTCAGGGCGCTTCAGAAGACATCATTAGTGAAGGTGTCAGACGTTGCATTATTAATGGAGTGTTTTGGTGTATGGGCCTAGAAGAAAATATAAAGGCTGACATGGATGTCGCTTTTGTGGGTCCATACCAACCAACAACATTCAGTTTTGGAGGCGGACGAAAGAAAGTAAAGCCAACTGATCTTGCAGGCTTTGAAAGCCCCATAATGCCAAAGAAGAAATAGTAGTCTCTTTACTGCTGAGCAAAGAGACTACTAGCTCGAACCAGATATATTTTCCGATTCAGACCTTTATGTAAAATAAAAGGTAAAAGTATCCTATTCGGTAACATAGCATAAAAAATGAATCTTCTTAAATGCTTAAAAGAATAACTATCTTCCTGCTCTTTTCTCTTAGCCCATGGATTATATTTATTGATGCTAGGAGTAAGGAAATAACTTCTTTGAGTCAAAGTGACAAGATACGCGCCTCTTCACTTTTCAAAGACTTCGAAAAATATAAAGGCAACCATAGAAGGCGTACTGAGATTATCCGCCAAATGGTGGATCTTGGTCGTCCAGTAGCGCAAAAGATGTTTGATATTCTTGATCGTGATGTTCGTAAAAAATGGCCAATCTATCAAACAGGTTTTACTTCCAGCGCTAAAAAAATAGGTGCTAGAAAAAATACTGTAGGTGTTAGAAACGAAATCGTTGCGCTACAACTAAAAATACAAGGCTTAAGAAAAATGGGGAAAGGGTTAACGAAGGATCAAATAACTCGTACCGGCGATCCAGCCTTAAAACGTTTGCAAAAACTCAAAATAATTGATGTTAGAGAGATCTTTAATTCCAACTCAAAGCTAATGAAACAAAGAGAAAATATCGTTGCTGTTGCTGAGCAAAGAGCACTATGCATTGATCGTCTGATTCTGCGAGAGGATGAAGCTGAAACTTTTGGACTCAAAGAAATATCAGAATACGAAAAATTAAATGCCTCGTTGGCATTGTGGGCGCCGCTGGAACATCTGCAAATCCTCAATCTCAACTCTAAAATCACTAAGACTGTACCGCCTGAAGAAGCCTCAGCGGTTCGAGACATGAATCAATACAGAATCCTCATCGGATTAAGGCCTTGCTTACTAGATCCGCGGCTCTGCATTGCTTCAAGAGAACATTCAAAAGACATGGAAAAAAAGAAATTTTTCGCGCACGACTCGCCAATTCCAGGAAAAAAAAGCCCTTGGGATCGAGCTAAATTGGTAGGAACAACAGCTAATGCTGAAAACATATTTAAAGGAAATCAAGGAGGCCATGTTGCAAACCGTGCCTGGTGGTATAGTCCTGGCCATCATATCAACATGCTAAGCCCTGATGCGAAACGCGTAGGGATGGGAGTACATAAGAAACACTGGACTCAAATGTTTGGACCCTAAAAAGTGAATGTCAAGAGACCTTAAATTTCTTACTCGCCAAAAGTGATCTGATTATATAAAATGTTCATGATGAAACTATTACGTTTGTCTTTCTTTAGCTCTTTTCTTTTGAGTTTGAATTCTTTTATGGTCCAAGCTCAGACGGACGATTTTGATGATGGGAATGACGATGGTTGGGCCAGAATTAATACTTTGGCAGGACAAGGGATTCCAGCAACGTGGGGATTTCCTAACAATAATTCATATAGCATTGCAATGGCAGGCCACGGAATTGACCAGCTTGGTCAACCAAGGGCTGCAAGCTTCAGAGAAGAGGCAAATTACTCCGACTTCTATATAGCTGTTGATATTATTTTTGATCCCACGATAGACCAGAACATGGGAATCCTTGCACGTGTCCGCGAAGTGGGGCTAGGGACACTTGACGGATACGGAGCAGTATACAATCCAAGAGACGCAGATCCTGGAGGTAAGATTTATATCGCCAACATCAATGACGAAGCCGGAGTCACTATTGGTGAGGCCGTTCCTGAGGAAGCGCTCGGTGAAAATTTGAGAATCGTCTTCAGAGGCAAGGGTCCTGAACTGACTCTGGAACTCTACTCACAGGACGATCTCCTGAATCCAGTAGCCGTTGCTGAGGCGTTTGATGAAAGCCATGAATCTGGAATTGCCGGAGTGTTCAGTTTTTCAGATGGAGTCACTGTTCCTATTGACGCGACCTTTGACAACTATGTCGCAGCAGAGAAAGAACCTTATCGTTTCGAAATGATTGGCGCCACGATAGAAGGTGACGAAATGAATATTGAATTTTACAGCAAACCAGGACTCATCTATTCAATTGAAAGTAGCAATGACCTTATCCTTTGGGAAGAGATTGATGATAGTATCGAAGGCGCGTTAGGGGACCGGACCAGTTTCACGGTCGATTATGAGAAGGGTGTCTCGAAATTTTTTAGATTTAATGCGATGGAAGAAAATTAACTGGATGTGCTCTTTTCAGAGTCTTCTCGTGCAGGATCAATGAAATCAAAAGAACTTACCACTTCATCAAAGGTTTTTCCTTTCCCAGTAAAGACATAAATCCTTCCAAAGTTCCGCACGATGATACGTCTCATCGTACTCTCATCATCCTCAGGATCATTTCTAATTTCAAAGGTAATTGCTCGCTCAGTATCGATACTGAGAGTTCTTTCTGTTCCATGGACTAGGGGCTTTCTTACTTCCTCTATCCAGCTCGGAGCATATGTCGCTAATTCCAAGATAGGATAATCATTACCTGGGTAAGCAAGTCGTAAAACGGTATCAGGTTCGCCAGTCACTGCTCTATCCTCAACTTTAAGATTAAGGACACCAGGGTACCGAATAGTAAAGCGTAGGGCTTCGTTATAATATTGCTGAAGACCAGGGATCGATGCTCTCGGGTCCTTGGGTTCTAGAGTCTCACAACCCAAAAAAAACAGTGGGACCAGAGTTGCTAGAAAATATAAGCTCCTTCTAAAATTCATCTTCATCATCAAGCTTCTTTGCCGCACCAATTTCCGCATCCTCTAAATGCCGTATCTTTATATTTCTATACTCTGCAGTAGTCCGAAAAGTAGACAACCCTAAGGGCACCGATTCTTCGATCTCTCCAAATCTCATTCCAATTTTCCTCCCCTTAATACCTACATTAACGATCTTCTTCTCTCCAACAAATGCTTGGAAACGGTTATCCGTCACTAATAAACGTAAATTATACCACTTGCCCTGATCAAAGTCTCTGACCGTCATTGTTGAATTTTCCATTGCATCCATAAAATCGATACTCGAAATACCACAAACTGATCCTCCCCAGCCTCCAAGAACAAAAGAAGCATGAGTTTTCTTATAAGGAAAAGTCAGACAACAAAAGAAATCTTCGCCTTCGACTCTTCTAGCCTCTAATGATAATTCATAATTTACCTTTGGTAATTTTCTCTTATCAAAATTGTCAATTCTGATGCCACTCAGAATTTCTCCACGAGTGACTCGCAATGCACCCGTTTCAGGATTCACTTTGACCTCACCTATGCCGGCATAATTACACAGTTTCCAACCCTTGAGTGTCTTACCATCAAATAAAGAGACGGATTTTTTCTGAGATTCTTTTTTTGATTTTTGAGCCGGATTCTGACCTTCAGCAAATAAATTTAACAAGGAAAAAAGAGCCAAGAGCACGATTGGAAAGGTTTTCATTTTCATTTCAATTATTAATTTAAGCACAACTGTAGAGGCGTGGAAGAACAAACAAGAGATCTAATTGAAAGCATTCTCAATGACTTGAACAGTCTTTAAAATATCTTCTTCGCTATGTGCCATAGAAATGAAACCGGTCTCGTAAGGTGAAGGCGCAAGAAAAACTCCATTATTTAAACAATAATGGAAGAAATCTTTAAAAGAACCTGACTCGGCTGCAGCAGTTGCCGAACTCAGATCATTGACAGGAGAGTTGGTAAAAAATAGGCAAAACATTGAACCTATTCGATGGAAAATGTATTCCTTTCCTGATTCTGATAAGGCCTCACGCACACCTTTTTCAAAAAGAGCTCCGGTTTGTTCTAACCTTTGCCAACCTTGAAGCTTCTCTAATTCTTTGAGCTGAGCCAATCCAGCTGCCATTGCGAGAGGATTACCCGAAAGCGTTCCGGCCTGATAAACTGGACCGTCCGGTGCAAGCTGATTCATAATTTCAGCCTTCCCGCCAAAGGCCCCTACTGGGAGTCCTCCTCCAATGACTTTTCCCATGGCAGTGAGGTCAGGTATTACTCCGTAAAGTTCTTGAGCACCACCCTTAGCAACGCGAAACCCAGTCATCACTTCATCAAATATCAATAAAGATCCGTGCTCCTTTGTGACCTCGCGCAAGAATTCAAGAAACCCCTCTTCAGGAAAAAACAAACCCGCATTGGCTGGTATCGGTTCGAGAATCACTGCGGCAATTTGGCTACCATGAGCTGAAAAAATCTGCTGAACTTTTTCCGGATCATTAAACGGCAAGGTAATGGTCTCAGAAGCAAATGCTTTGGGAATACCAGCGCTGTCAGGCTCACCATGCGTCAAAGCACCGCTACCTGCAGCGACAAGTAATGAATCAACGTGGCCATGGTAACAGCCTTCAAACTTTATTATTTTATCACGCCCGGTGAAACCTCTCGCCAAACGGATTGAGGACATTGTTGCCTCAGTTCCACTATTAACCATACGCACCTTTTCGACGGACGGGACCCAATCAACAATGATCTTTGCCATCTCTATTTCAAAAGGATTTGGGGTGCCGAAACTGACTCCTCTCTTTGCTGCCTCATGAACAGCCTCAATCACTGGCACTGGTGCATGACCTAAAATTGCTGGCCCCCAGGTACCCACATAGTCAATTAATTCATTATCATCAACGTCCCACAATCTGGAACCTTTAGCTGCACGCACAAAGAAAGGATCCCCGTCAACGTTCCTGAAAGCCCTGACCGGAGAATTGACTCCGCCAGGAATTAACCGATTCGCATTTTCGAATAGTTTAGATGATAAAAAGTTTTCAGGCATTTATAAGTAAAATAATGTTCTATAATAAGTGATTCCTTACACTTTATCTCGTCTTCTTTAAGCCGCATTGCGTTTTATTGGATAAAACGCTACAATTTATAAACCATGAGGCATTATCGATCACGAGCAAGCACTCACCTGATCATATTATTGCTAGGCACATGCTTATGGCCAACAATTTCTGAGTCAATTCCTTCCAGAAATAAAAGTAACCTGAAGCGTGAACCGGGAGCAATTTATCTGGAAGATTTCAGCAAAGAAAAGGTTGAGCTTCTTGCAATTAAACAAGACCCGATTTACGTCAGCTCTCAACGAAAGAGAGCCATAGGCCAACTACGAAGAGGTAAAAAAGTCACCCTCATTGCTATAACCGATAAGCAATATCTGATCAGAGGAATGGCTCTGCACGGACAAGTCAAAGGATGGATATTGCCAAGTGCGTTGCAAGGGCTAGACAAAAATTTTTCTGATAAGCTACGTACACTCTACGAAAGAAAAAAAATAGTCGATGAATTGATCAAGAATAAGCAAATTGCTCTTGGAATGAATACTGACGAAGTCGTTACTTCTATGGGAAAACCTTCTCGGAAAAACTCTAAACTTGATCGTGACGGACGATCAGACACTTACGAATACTCTACGTATGAGCGCGTTGCTCAGTATCGGTTCAGACGCGATTCTCAGGGAAACTTGTTCCGTCAGAAATATTACGTTAAAATGGAAACTGGTAAGCTCTCTGTAAAATTTAAAAACGACATTGTCGAAAGTATCGAGGAAACTGAAGGGAATCCTCTCGGAGGAGCAGACTTAAAGATCGTGCCGATCCCCATAGAACTATTCTAAGATATATCTGACATACTCTATCATTGCTCATGTATAAAAGTCACGAACGGGTGAGCTGTTTGACGGCCCTAGTAGCTCTAGTAATTAATCTGTTCCTGTGCAACCTGTTGCCAGCAAACCCGACAATCACCGAATTCCTTTCCATCAATGACTCCGTGCTCGCCGACATAGATGGCGAGTTTAATGATTGGGTAGAATTGCACAACCCGACCGGTGCAACGATTGGTCTTGGAGGTTACTATCTCACGGATAATGATAGCAATCTCACTAAATGGCGACTGCCTTCAATGAACCTGAGTCCTGGCGGTTACCTCATCGTGTTCGCATCCGGCAAAGACCGACAAGTGGCCAGTGCCGAGTTGCACACGAATTTCAAACTCTCCGGCGAGGGAGGAGAGTATCTCGCTTTGGTCGCGCCTGACGGTGTTACGATCATCAATGAGTTCGCTCCGAACTTTCCAAAGCAGTTCACTGACGTGTCATACGGAACCGGAATCAGCAGTGGAAAGATCAGCACCGAGACACCAATCACTACAGGTCATGAGGCCAGTTACATCGTGCCAAAAAGCGGCGAGGTGATTGGCGGTGATTGGCGTTTACCAAAATATAATGATGATGATTGGAATGTCGGTAAAACTGCCTTCGGTTTCGGTTATGCGGGACAACCGATTGGTGAAGGAGGTGATATGACAGATCCAATGCGGAGATCTCACGGAACACTATATTTGCGCCTGCCTTTCCACGTCGATGACATCGCTGAGGTTTTCGAAATGAATCTACGTATGAAATACGACGACGGATTCGCCGCTTACCTGAACGGCAAATTAGTCGCACAGCAGAATGCGCCAACGACAATTAAGTTTGATTCGCTAGCGACCGGATCCGAAGAATTTAATGACGACGATCCATTCAAGTCATTTAGGATCGCTTTCTCAGGGCACCTCGTCACAGGTAAAAACATCCTCGCGATCTGTGGTATGAACAAAAGCCACAAGGGTTCTGACTTCCTGATCCTACCTGAGCTTGAGGTTCGATTACAGGAACTATCAGAGGATCTCATCACCGGCTATTTTGACAAGCCCACTCCCGGAGCTCCTAATGTCTCCGCAATTCCTGGTTATATCACCGACACCAAATTCAGCGTCAATCGCGGCTTCTTCAATGAGCCTTTCCAGTTGGAAATCACCACCGAAACACCCAGCGTCGAAATCCGATACACGACCGACGGCACCCTGCCCACGGAAGAACACGGCAAAGTCTATACCGAACCTTTAACAATCGACAAAACAACAATCCTCCAGGCCGCGGCATTCGGATCCGGATTCCGTCCAACCAACGTCGACACCCAGACCTACATTTTCATCGACGACATTCTGACCCAGCCAAACATTCGTGGCAACTACTGGGATTCCGAAATGGATCCCAATGTAGTGAACAACCCGGGCACATTCACCGTTGCGCAGGGGCTCGCAGCTATTCCCACTCTCTCAATCGTGATGGATCCTAATGACCTGTTCGGGACCACCGAGGGAATTTATACGCATGCAACACAACGAGCAGCGGATAATCCAAGATGGGAAAAGCGCTGCTCGGCAGAGTATTTTTATCATCAGGACTACGACGGACCCTTCCGTGTCAGAAATGGGTTTCAGATCGATTGTGGGATCGCTATTAACGGCAACTACAGCCGCCTGAATCACAACCCGAAACATTCGTTACGCCTGAAATTCAAAGAGAAATACGGTAAAGCGAAACTCGAATTCCCGATCTTCCCCGCGTCTCCCGTTGACGAATACGACACGATCACGATCCGAACCGGTCATAATCAGGGCTGGGCAACAGGCCAAGCCTCGACGCAAATGATGCGAAACCAGTATGCGCGCGACATGCAGGGCTATGACCCAACCCATTCTGTCGCCGAGGGGAATCACATTCACCTTTACCTGAATGGGCAGTATTGGGGGCTCTACAACTTCCACGAAAGACCCGATGACTCGTTCGCTGCCGAACACTGGGGCGGCCCAAAAGAAGAATACGACGGCTTCAAGGGCTTGCGCTCCGGCGGTTCCTCACAGGCACTCATGATTGCCGGCAACCGCGACGCGTGGAGCAAGATGTTTACACTAGCAAATCAAGACATGCGCGATATCAGCAAATATCAGGCAGTACTCGATTATGTCGATGTTGACCAACTCATAGATTATATGATTGGTATCCTCTACACAGGTGACCGAGACGGCCCGACCGGGATCTACCCTCCAGCCGAATTACCAAAAAATTTCTATGCCATTCGTCGTCGCCATGAAGGTGGTCGTTTCAGATTTTTCCGCTGGGATTCCGAGTTCATTTTTGAAAACATTCAGACTGACATGAGTGAACGTGGCGGCACAGAGAACCCGGCCGGCCTACACAAGAGACTACGAAGTAGCCCCGAATATCAGCTGCGCTTCGGAGACCGAGTCCATAAATACTTTTTTAATGGTGGTGCTTTTACTCCGGAAACACAAAAGAGCAACTATATCGCCCGCAGCGAAGAGGTCAGTGAAGCGATGGTCGCCGAATCCGCACGCTGGGGTGACTCAAAAAAAGAACCTCCCTACACCCGTGACGGCAACTGGGTAAGTGAACGTAACCGTATTGTGAACAACTGGATGCCTGGTCGACATCCTGTCATTATTAAACAGTTCCAGACAGACAAACTCTACCCAAACTTAGAGGCCCCAACATTCCTGATTAACGGTGCTCCTCAACATGGCGGGCCAGTGCCTGTGAACGCATCCCTCGCGATGACTCCCACGACAAACACAATTTACTACACGACTGACGGCTCCGACCCGCGAGTCCCAGGATCAAAAGTTGAATTCAAGGACCATACTTTGATCCACGAATTTGCATCCAAGAGGGCAATCATGCCGACAGATGAAGAAGACAATCTAACATGGTTCGAACCAAACTATGATGACTCAGGATGGCCATTGGGAACCAAGGGCGCCGGATACGATCGGGGAGCAACCTACAAATTACTCATCGACCCAAACTTCGATTTCTTCGGGCAGATAGACAACATGCTGACCGAAACAATCTACATGCGAGTCGAATTTGACCTGCCGGACCCATCTGTCATTGACTCACTCTCACTCCTTATTCGCTACGACGACGGATTCGTCGCCTATCTGAATGGTACCGAGATCGCGCGAGATCGCGCAATCGGCCCACCAAATTCGGCAAGTTTATGGAACGATGATGCGTCGGCATCCCACGACGATGCTCTTGCAATCGATTTTGAAACTTTTCCGGTAAATCAGCACGTGGGACTACTGCGGCCCGGCAAGAATATACTTGCTATCCACGGCCTAAACAAAGGCAGAGCCAATAGTGATTTTCTACTCTGGCCCAAGCTCGTGGGCAAGGAAATTACGGGCGGAGCAATCGGTAACGTTGCTTCGCCAACGGCAATGAGATACGACGGGGCATTGACTCTGAAAAGCACCGGGCAACTAAAGGCCCGTGCCCTGAAAGATGAGCAATGGAGTGCACTCGTTGATGGTACTTTCCTCGTCAATTCTTTGCCAGCGAAAGCAGGGAACCTAGTCATTTCGGAATTTGATTATCGTCCACGATCACCGGACACCAACGAAGAAGCTGAGGATTACGACAGGCGCAAAGATTTTGAATTTATCGAATTGCTGAACACTGGATCACGTACTGTCGATCTCGCTGATGTCATGTTCATTGGCGGCATCGTGTTCGACTTCAACCGAAAATCCGCAATCCACCATATTGAACCCGGAAAACGAATTCTCCTCGTCAAGAATCGAGAGGCATTTCTGTTTCGTTATCCCGACACCGATCCGGCCACCATCGCCGGTGAATACGGGCTTCAACTTTCCGATGACGGGGAAGAGATCGTTATCATTGATGCCGGGGGTGATGACATCGTTCGCTTCACTTACAACGATCGAAAACCTTGGCCGCGTTCTGCCGACGGCAATGGCAACACTCTCATCCTGCGCAAACCGGAATCACATCCTGATCCTTCGGATGCGGCCAATTGGCGTTCTAACGCCGGGTCACCCGGCACTGACGATCGCACGTCACTCACATCTTGGCTGGCGATCAACGGACTTGCAGATCCTAACGGCGATCCTGATGGAAACGGCATCACTAACATGATGGCTTACGCATTCGGCAACGATTATGCGCCAATCACCAGCGTCGAGACAATCGAGGTGGGCGGGCAAATGAACAATTATCTGACTCTACAATACCGACAGAACACAAGCGCCGAAGATATAGAGATCGTAGCAGAAATCTCCGAAGATCTTCGGGTCTGGTCCGACCGCACAATCGTTGTCTCGCGGTTTTGGCAAAATGATGGCATAGAAGTTATCACTGTACGCAACAGTGTGCCGCTAGTGCATGACAACCATCAGTTCGTTCGCCTAAAATTATTAAATACCGACTGAGAATTTGTGACCTGAATATTGTTCGAAAAATCGATACTTTTAGCCTGCAAAAGCGCAATAGAGTCAGGGTCAGTCCTCCCAACACTTTATTTGGATTCTAAATTAGCTCTATATTGTTCGGAAAGTGTTGACAATGAACGGCTTTTGATTCTGTATTTAACAATACTGTTAGGTTTATAATTGCAATTTCAGCTATAAGCATGAAATGCATTACAATAAATAAATTATAAAAAGAAAAATCATGAACCTCCTCTACGCACTCAAAATCTCCATTCTGTGTTCTATCTTTTATGTAGGGCTTAGCCTCAATGCGGCCGCTCAAATTCCCGACCCTTTCCTTTATTACAACTTTGATGATCCTCAAGGCACTCAGACTGTAACAGACGGGAGCGGTAATGACCGGGAAGGGACAGTCACCGGAAATGTAACTTTTGATGCTGACGGAGCTCCAAACGGCTCGACCCCTTCCGGAGCAGCGCAGTTCTCGATCGGAGGCACTGGTTTCATTTCAATTAACAGTGTTGATGTACCAACCGAGTTTGGAAATAGGGATCAGGGAATCGAAGCGAGCTACACGATGGCTTGCTGGATCAGGCCGGATCAGGCATCTTTTACTGGTGACCGTTTTTACTTTGGTCAGGGCAGTCAGGGAATCCATCATGGATTCAGAGGCGGAAATCTTTACCACGCTCACTGGGGATCAGACTTCAGGGGACAACAAATATTAAACCCGGACGAATGGGCACACACGACTTTCACATACGATGCGGATAATAACCGTGGAGCAATTTATGTGAATGGAGTATTCGACTCAGAAATGAATAATCAGCAAGGCCCTAATGGTGCAGGCCCATTAATCATCGGTGGACGTAATGGTGGAGGAGAAAATTATGTTGGCCTGATCGATGACTTGGCCATATGGCAGGAAGTTCTCAACGATGACCAGATAGAGGCCCTCTCTACGGGCGTCAGTCCCAGCGGAATAGGCAGCACTGACGAGGATGAGGACGGCCTACCTGATTACTGGGAGGACAAGTACGGACTAGACACTGAAGACAATGGTTCGATCGATAAAAATAACGGCCCTGAAGGGGATCCTGACGAGGACGGACTCACTAACGCGGATGAACTTGAAAATAGAACTGACCCCAAAAAAGCAGACACTGACGAAGATGGTCTAAAAGACGGAGTCGAAACCAATACTGGAACCTTCGTCAGTGCAACAAATACAGGAACTGATCCGAAAAATGCCGACTCAGATAAGGATGGACTCCTGGATGGCGTTGAAACAGGAACCGGTGAGTTGGTCGATAAAAATAATACAGGAACTGATCCAAATAATGCGGATACGGACGGGGACGGTTATGCTGATGGCGGTGAAATTGTCGGCGGCACGGACCCACATGACCCAAACAGCAAAGGAGCTCTTCCCCCACCTTACCTTTACGTTGACTTTGAGGAAGATGCCGCGGACCGGAGCGAGAATGCTCTGGACGGAGAAATCGATGGAGCCGTTAGCATTGACGCGGACGGCGCACCGGACGGTCCCACTCCCGAGACCGGGGCAAGCTTCACGGGCGGACACATTGATTTTCCAGGCCTCGACATGAACTCCATGATTAGGGACTTTGGGGACGGAAGCTATACATTTGCTTGCTGGCTCAAACCGATCGGATCCGCAGGAGGGCAGGGCTTCATCTGGGGACAAACCAATCAGGGCATACATAACGGTATCCGCAATGGTGGGCTCCTACACAGCGCGCACTGGGGAGCGGACTGGAACGCCAGAACCGTTCTGGCTAGAGACGAATGGGTTCACGCAGTGTGGACCTATGACGGGACAGCGGACTCGGCTGCAATTTACTTGAATGGCGAGCTGGACGGTGGGCCGCAGGGACAGCGTGCCCCAAATGGAGGCGGGAGCTTTGTACTTGGTGCCAGTAACAATGGCGCTAACCAATTTAATGGCTTTCTGGATGACGTGGCGATCTGGCGGGAAGTGCTTTCTGAAGGAAATATTCAGTCCATTGCGGAAGGAGTCAGCCCCATCGGTGCCACTATGGATGATGATGATAATGATGGACTGCCTGACTATTGGGAGGACAAGTACGGGGTAGATGATCCTGAAGCCGATCCTGATGAGGATGGACTGAGTAATTTAGAGGAATTTGAATCCAAGACCAAGCCAGACAAGGCGGACACGGACGAGGACGGACTCCTGGACGGCGTCGAAACGGGAACCGGAAAATTTGTCAGTACTGATGACACCGGCACTTTGCCAAAGAAAGCCGACTCAGATGGTGACGGCATCTTAGACGGCGATGAAGTAACTAATCCATTCAGTGATCCTAATGACCCGGACGACCCGCCGCCACCACCATTCAGTGAAGCAGTGATCGGTCACTGGACCTTTGAGGATGGGGAAGAACTCACAGATCTGATGGGTAATTTCCCGGACCTGAAACTCGAAGGAGATGCGCAAATTGCTGATGGCTCTCTTGATTTGAATGGGTCCGGAACGACTGCCTCCGGATGGGCATGGACATCAGGAGAATATCAGGGACCCGAAATCACCAATAAGACTCTCGTATCATGGTTCACTATGGAGAGCCTATCAGAACTCACAAAAGCCGGTTCAGTCATTTCCCTTGATAAGGTAACAGCGGATCAGTTCGATGGGATCATCTTCGCAGAACGCCAACCCAATCGCTGGATGAACGGCAGTAGTCATTTCCGAAGGACTCAAGACTTCAATCCTGGGGGCGAGGAAACGGTCACCGGCGAGGAGGTCATGGTGGCAATTACTTACGAAGACATTGGTGGTGGACAGGTAAAAGTAGCCGGTTACCGGAACGGTGAGGAAATTGGATCCTACAATTCAGGTAACTTGAGAACGTGGCCCACCGGAGACGCCGAAATTATCTTTGGAAAACGGCATGGTGCAATGCCCGGAGGACCTGGAGCACTTGACGCTCTGATCCACGAAGCACAGGTTTATGGGGCTGCGGGAAATGCTGACGAAATCATGGACCTGTATCTTTCTGGTCCTGGGGGCGGTACAGCGCTTGAATTCACTAACATTTCTTACAATAGTGATGACGGTAATTTCACTCTGGAATGGAATTCGAAACCGAATAAGACTTATTCCTTGTACTACTCACTGGATCTCTCTGACTGGGAAGCAGATATTGATGATAGTATAGAATCAGAAGGAGAAACCACTTCATATAGTTTCGAACATCCGGAAGGTAAAGAGGCTCGTAAAATATTCTTCAAAGTCATAGCTCAATAGATCCTATTAAACAGGCCGCTGAACTTAGATAACTCTCATATTAAAATGTAATTTGAGAGCAAAAGTATTGGCGTTTTATATCTATAATAGCTAGCCAATCCATGATTTCATAGTCATAGTAATCTTCATTTCCCATGTCAGATTACCAAAGCATTTATGAACTAAGGAAACTATCCTCTCATCCTATGAAACTGGCCATAGTTTTGTTTTCAATTCTTACTCTTACTTTAACCGGTGAAGAAAAGAAGGCCGGCCCGGAATGGTGGTCATTACAACCAATAAAAAAAATCATACCACCAGAATTGGACAAACATCCATTGGCTTTAAATGAAGTGGATGCATTCATACAAAAAAAGCTAAAAGAAAACAAACTCACTTCGTCTAAACTGGCAAGCCCTAGGACACAAATCAGACGTCTCTATTTTGATTTGATAGGCCTCCCCCCGTCACCTGAGGAAATTACTAAATTCGAAAAGAATCCTTCAAATGAAGCGTACAAAAAAACAGTAGATTCGCTCCTAAAATCAAAACACTATGGCGAACGCTGGGGCAGGCATTGGCTTGATATTGCAAGGTTCGGGGAAAGTGATGGGTTCGAAAGAAACAATCCTAGGAATAACCTTTGGCCTTTCAGAGACTGGGTTATCACAGCTCTGAATGATGATATGCCTTACGACGAATTTGTTAGGATGCAAATAGCTGGTGATATTTTAAAGCCAGGTAAAGATGGAACGGCTGCTGTAGCATTTCTGGCAGCTGGCCTGCACAATACTGTTGTCGGCGGGAGTGAGTTCATGAAGAAAACGGCCCGGCAAGATGAACTTGAAGAAATTACTGGGACAGTTGGCCAAACATTTTTTGGCCTCACTGTAAATTGCGCAAGGTGTCATGATCATAAATATGATCCTATTTCGCAAAAAGAATACTATCAGCTCACCTCCGCACTGAAGGGTGTATTTCATGGTGAAAGAGATGTTCAAGACAGCGAATTTGTTGAAGAAATCAATACTCTTCAAAAAGAAATTAATGCTCTTCAAGAACGTCTCGGTTCCATAGATAGTGCCGCAAGGAGCAAAGCTATAAAGAAACGTAAACGCGAACCTAAACCAACACAAAATGAAGGCCCGTCACCAATATCAAAATGGGAATTCGATCAGAATCTGAACGATTCAATTGGGAAAATGCACGGAACTATTTCTGGTGAGGCTAAACTAGAGAATGGAGCATTAGTCCTAAATGGGAGGGATTCATTCGTTATGACGACCTCATTAGGTAAAGATATTCAGGAAAAAACACTGGAAGCTTGGGTCCAACTTAATGACTTGGGCCAGAAAGGATCTGGCGTCATCGGAATTCAATCAACCGATGGGCAGGTTTTTGATTCAATAGTCTTTGGTGAAAAGTCACCTCAAACGTGGATGGCAGGCAGTGACACGCTCAAGCGCTCTCAAGGTAATGATGGGCCCAAAGAAACAGAAGCTCAGTCAAAACCAATTCACGTTGCTATAACATATAGTAAAGATGGGACCATCACAAGGTACCGCAAAGGTCAGGTGTATGGAGATAGTTATAAAACTAAATCCCAATCATTCGAGAAAGGTAAATCTCAAATTTTGTTCGGCATGAGGCACGGAACAAAAGCAGAAATGAGAGGTATACTCTCTGGAAGAATACTTCGTGCTCAATTTTATGATAGGGCACTGAATCCTGCAGAGATAGCAGCCTCTGCCGGCACTGAATCTAATTTCATCTCTGATGATGAAATGTTGGCAATGATGTCCGATAATGAAAAAAAAATAAGGGATGATATAAAAGGTCAAATCAAATCAATTACCGGAAATATAAAGAATTTAGAATCTAGGAAAAAAACCAAAATCTATTCAGTCGCAGCCAGATCCAATCCAGGAACTACCTACGTGTTAAATAGAGGACATGCTCTTCAACCCCAAGAAAAAGTGAATCCCGGTTCAGTGAAAGCTGTGACTGGTCCTAACGCAAATTTTGGCCTCGCTGCCGATGCCGCTGATTCGGAACGGCGTAAAAAATTGGCTGAGTGGATTACTCATTCTAATAACCCACTATTTACAAGAGTCATTGCCAACAGAATATGGCATCATCACTTTGGAATAGGTCTGGTAAAGACTCCGAATGATCTTGGTTTTAATGGCGGAATGCCCAGTCATCCAGAGCTTCTGGACTGGCTAGCTACAGAACTCAAAACAAATGGTTACAGCCTCAAGCATCTGCACCGTTTAATGGTTAACTCAAGGGCGTACCGTCAGTCCTCGATACCTAATCCAAAAACATTAGAGAGTGATTCTGATAATCGGCTCGTCTGGCGCAAATCACCAACAAGAATAGATGCTGAAAGCTTAAGGGATTCCATGCTGAAGGTATCAGGAAAATTAAACACTGCAATGGGAGGCCCTGGGTTCCGGGACGTTACTTTCAGATCATTGAATGGAACCACCTATTACACACCTTTTGACAAGGAAGATGATTCCCTCAACAGGAGAACCGTTTACCGGTTCAGTCCTCGTGGTCAGAGAAGCACTATTCTTGACGCTTTCGATTGCCCTGACCCATCAACTACTGCTCCAAGTCGATCCATTACTACGACCCCAATCCAAGCACTTGCACTATTAAATAATGCGTTCGTGCTTCGGATGGCGGGAGGTTTCGCCAAAAAGCTGAAAGAAGAAAATAAAGAAAATATAAAAGAACAGGTCATTAGAGCTTATGAATTGGCGTACGGCAGAAAACCTGACCCAGAGGAGATTCGACTCGGCCTTAAACTTTCAGAAGATCACGGATTACAAGCATTGTGCCGCGTCCTTTTTAATAGCAACGAATTTGTAGTAATAGATTAAACATGAATCCAAACCGACGAGATTTTCTTAACTGGAGCATTCAGGGCACAGGAGCCACTGCTTTCACTAACCTCCTACTGAAAGATCAAGCTCAGGCATCTGGCACTTCCCTAGTGACTCATTATCCTGCCAAGGCCAAAAGAGTCATCCATATCTGTTTGGTAGGTGGAATGAGCCATATCGATTCTTTTGATCCAAAGCCTCATCTAACAAAAAATCATGGTAAGGAAGCACAACTTTCCGAAAAACCGGACATATTTTTTGGTCGTGTAGGGCCATTGCGTAGAGCCGATTGGGAATTCAAAGCAAGAGGAAAGAGTGGTCTAATGGTTTCTGAAATGTTTCCGCACATAGCAAAACAAGCTGACAAAATAACTGTCATCCGCTCGATGATAACTCAGTCAGCCAACCACACTCCTGCCTTATTTTTTGAAAACAGCGGTTTCGAATTCAACGGTTACCCTTCAGTTGGCACTTGGGTATCCTACGGTCTAGGGGCAGAATCTGAATCGCTCCCGTCCTATGTCGTTTTACCTGATGGACGAGGAGATCCTAACGGGGGCGCCTCGAACTGGTCCAATGGTTTCCTCCCTGCTCAGTACCAAGGGGTCCGATTTGGAAAAGGAGAAAATCCAATCAGAGACCTTTTCCCTGCAAGAGAAATTTCTGACAATGAAGAACTCCAGTCGCGAGAATTACTCAATCATCTGAACAAGAAACATCAGGATAATACCCAAATAGATGACCTACTTGAAGCTAGAATCCGAAGTTATGAACTGGCAGCGAAAATGCAACTCTCCGTACCAGAGGTAACGGACCTTGGCGGTGAGACTGAACAAACCAAGGAAATGTATGGGATAGGAAAGGAACCGACGGACGACTGTGGAAGAAGATGCCTTCTTGGCCGAAGGCTCCTGGAACAGGGGGTCCGGTTTGTACAAATTTTTTCAGGAGGACCAATAGGGGGAAATCCAAGAGCGAGCTGGGACGCTCATGAGAACGTGAAAGAAAATCATGGTCAGGAAGCTGCGAGAATTGACAAACCTATTGGGGCACTTCTAGCGGATTTGGATCGTCGGGGAATGCTCGATGAAACACTTGTTCTCTTCACGACCGAGTTCGGAAGGACCCCATTCGCACAGTCAGATAAAGGCAAAGTTGGCCCCGGAAGAGATCATAACAAGGGAGGTTTCTCAATATGGATGGCAGGTGCAGGGCTCAAGCCGGGGATCAGTCATGGAGTCACTGATGAGATTGGATGGAAGACCGCAGAGGACCCCGTGACATGGCACGATTTTCATGCCACAGTCATGCATTTACTGGGAATGAATCACGAAGATTTGACTTTCTATCATAACGGCATTGAGCGGCGATTGACTAACGTTCACGGCAATCTGATCGGTGAGATCCTCGCCTAACCATTAATCGACTAGAAAGTTCGCGTTGCCAGTACTCACACGAACTATGCACTTATGAGTACGGACAAAGAAAATCAGGAAAGCCAACCTCTTAATTTGATTGTCAGGGACGAGGACGAATCGGTAAAAGAAACAAGTGCATGTGGACATCGATACAGATTACTAAGCCACGAGGATGAAGGCCTTGCTGCTTGGGCGCATGCCGTAGACATTGATGGTGCTAAGCTCCATTACCATAAAAAATCCACCGAGCTCTATTATGTTCTGGAGGGCCAAGGCACTGTTAGCCTGGATGGAAAGGAAGAGCATGTGAAAAAGGGGTCCATAATTCATATTCCCCCCGGTGTCGTCCATGGTGCTAATGGGAAAATGAGGGTCCTAGTCATAGGAATTCCCGACATTGATGACTCGGACATTTACTACTTATAAAAATAAAATTTTCACAAAACCAAATTAACTGACCGTTACATTATTTGATGACAATACATTTGAGAATATTTAGAAGCATTATAAATGCGTCTTTGCTAGCACTCCTATTCCTTCAATATTTGCATGCGCAGGTAGATAAGGATGCTTTACCCAAAGTTGAAGAAGGTTTCAAAATCAACTTCTTTGTGAAAGAGCCTCACATTATCAATCCCTCTTCGCTCTGCTTTGATAGAAATGGGCGACTTTACGTAGGAGCAGGCCCGCAGTACCGACACCCGAAGGAAGATTCACCGACTGATTATATCAAGATTCTCATCGATGCGGATGATGACGGGGTCGCCGAGACAGTGAAGACTTTCGCCGAGGGGCTCAACTGCGTACAGGCAATGGCTTGGAAAGGCAATGAACTGTGGGTAGCCAACGCCCCGGAACTGACTGTGCTGCGCGATACCGATGGGGACGATGTCGCCGACGAGTATCAGGTCATCTACACCGGTCTCAACAACCTTCGCCACAGTGTGCACGGGCTGAACTGGGGCCCCGATGGTTGGCTCTACTTTACCATGGGTAACACCTGGGTGAAGCCGAATGCGCCAAAGCCAATCCGTGACCTGCAGGGCATCAAATCTGATGACAAGACTCAATACCCGATGACGAAGGTCTACACTAGGGACACCTACCCAAAAAGCTATCACCCAATGAACAAGGATGAAAAAGAAGGAGGTATTTTTCGATGCCGTCCGGGTGGGCATGACCTGGAGCTTTTCGCTCGAGGCATGCGTAATCCATGGGATATGTGTATGGATAGCGGCTTTAATTGGTTAGCTACTGATAATGATCCTGGCCGTCCGGGAGAGAGAATTTTTATGCCAATTCGTCACGGCCACTACTCTATGCGCCACCCCTGGAAGTTCGATTGGATCGGTAAGCACATCGCCATTGCCCCATCCTCAGATTTATTTCCAAGTGTAAGCGGCTCAGGTACAGGAGTAGCTTTTTATACTTCAGACCACTTCCCTAAAAAATACCAAAACAAGTACCTAATTGCTGACTGGACCAACAACTGCATATTTCTCTACAATCCCAAATGGGTCGGTGCATTACAAGTGCCTTCGGAAACAAAGCGGAAGATTGTCGACGGTGGTGCCACCTTAGGAGGCGACTTGGGTTACAAGGGAGCCAAGGGTCGTTCCCTTTTCCGCCCGACAGACATTGAGATCGGGCCCGATGGTGCTCTATACATTGCTGGTTGGGGATCCGTTTATGGGACGGAGTATGTTCCAAACAAAAAGTGGACGCCTGAGGAAAACGCGAAATATCAGGGACGTGTATTTCGACTTACTCATAAAGAGTCAACCCTCATTCCCCGAACAGCATGGGATACAGCGAAACGAAAAAAGGACATAGGGAACTGGAGCTTCGCGGAACTGATTGAGGATCTCGGATCCAACGTCCACGTCTGGCGGGTTCACTCACAAGACGAGCTCATACGCCGAGGCCCTGGTGCAAGTAATGACCTACTCAGAGTAATAAAGTCTGGAATGTTAACCGAAACCCAAGCGACTTGGGCAATGTGGGCAATGGGTAATATTGAAAAAAGTAAGGATAGAAACCATGAACATAAAAGTAACATTGAGCAACTTGCCAGTGATCAATGGGCAATCACAAAGAAAGCCACGGACAATGCAGACAGACTATATAAGTTAAATATTCGAATACAGGCCACACGTATAATCGGCGAGAACAAAGTCACCTCTGCTACTCCACTACTAATCAAGCTGCTTGAAGATCAAGAACCACGTATCAGATTGGCAGCAATGGGGTCCCTTGACCTGATAGGCTGGGGAAATAAAAGTAAAGCCATTCTTGATGCCGTTGCATACGAAACTGAACGAGTCACCTATTACACCAACTGGCAGGTCATGCGACGCCAAATGCTCAAAGAAAAACGCTACGAATTATTGAAAGACGAGCGATTTGGTATTCGCCGAATGGCTGCATTAGGCCTTATGGAAGAGGGGGATCGTGAATTACAGCAGCGGGCAGACGAGTTCCTTGGCAATGCCTTAGCTGAGGGAGGGGATCTATCAAAAATCCTGACCGTATCCGCGAGTGAAGAACATTTCCGTGATTCCACTCAAATTCAGTTCAATTCGGCAAATCCTGGAGACATTCACTACACTCTCGATGGTTCTGAGCCCACTACCAAAAACTCCCTCAAAGCTAATAAGGAATTAATGTTGACTACGAGCGCAACGCTTAAAGCAGCCGTATTTAAGGATGGGAGCCGAATATCCGAAGTTGAGACATTAGAACTTCACAAGATCAGCAACTCCGAATGGCAAGATCGCCTCTTCGTGCGCGGCATCAGCGGTAAAGGCTCAGCAGATTCCTACCGAGCGCAACTTGACGGCCTGCAACGAGGGACTCTGGTCTATGCCGATCGTAACTATACCTTTACAGAGATCCCCGAGCCGCTAGCTGGAGCCACTCACCTTCGCACTCATAACGATGACAAAAGCAACACAGAGCCAGAATTTCTTCAATTCGATATTAATTTGCCAGCTACTCTCTATCTTGCCTATGACGGTCGCGCCACTCCATCAAAAGCGCTCGTGGCAGGCATGGAGCAAACCTCTATGACAGTACGCATGAGCAACGGCGAATCCTTTCCAGTCTATCGTCGCACGGTTCAGGCCGGTAAGGTGATGCTCGGTGGCAACAAGATTTCTGGGGCCGATGGCGAATCCATGTATCAGGTTTTCCTCACCAAGACAGGCCTCCGGAAGACCAACATAACAGCGGCTACTCATGCAATGACCGAAGCCAACCTCAAGCACGGAGAAGAAATTTTCTTTGGACGCGGCACCTGCTTTGCCTGTCATCAAGTGAAAGGAAAAGGTGTTCCAATTGGACCTGACATGAATGGAATTAACAAACGGCGCGACGCGGGATATATCATTCGCTCTATCCTTCTTCCTGACGAATACATCGTTGAAGGATTTCAGCAAACGAGCCTAGAAATGAACGATGGCCGCAAACTATTTGGGATGATCCAAGAAGAAACAGAACAGACAGTTAAAATTTATCTCCTAACAGGTCAAAAAATATCCGTGAACACGAAAGACATTAGGAAAAGAAGCGATGCTAAAAATTCAAGTATGCCTAGCAACTTCTCTCACACACTCAGTGCTCAAGACGTGGCAGACGTTACGGCCTGGATTATGCAGCTGAAGTGAAAATGAGATCGACAACAATGAGATCAGAGTGTTTGTTAGTGTAATGCAGTTGCCTTCGCAGCTAATATTTTTGTTTTTTTTAATAGCATTAAACTTTAAGTGCTTAGGAAAAGCACAGGAAGAATTTATCTATTTCGAAAAAGAAATCAGGCCCATCCTAAAAGAGGCATGCTTCCATTGTCATGGAGAAGATAATGTTAAAAAGGGGGATCTGGATCTTCGCCTAGTTCGGTTAATGATTGAAGGTGGCAAATCAGGATCGGCTTTGCACCCAAAAAAGCCTGATCAGAGTCTGTTATGGAAAAATATTTCCAATGATAGAATGCCTAAAGGGGAAAACAAACTCTCTACCAAACAAAAAGAAAAGATCTTAAAATGGATTGAACAAGGGTCCAAAACGGTTAGGCCCGAACCGGTAGACGTTGAAGAAGCTCGGTACACTCAGGAAGAGTTAAGTCACTGGGCATTTCAACCAATCAAACGAACTAATCCACCCACAGAAGAAAACAATCCTATAGATTCATTTATTATCGCAAAACTTCAATCACATGGACTGGATATTTCAGAACCTGCACAAAAAGAAACACTTATACGAAGACTCAGCTATGACCTGACTGGACTCCCCCCAACGCCAGAACAAATAGAGATTTTCATTCAGGGAGGCGATGGGGCCTATGATCGGCTAGTTGAAGAACTATTATCATCACCGCAGTACGGAGTTCGGTGGGCCCGGCACTGGCTAGATGTGGCCGGATTTGCTGAGACCGAAGGCGCAGGCCTTCAGGATGCGAAGAGGCCGCATGCGTGGCGTTACAGAGACTATGTTATTAATTCATTCAACGCAAACAAGCCGATCGATCAATTCATTGTTGAACAATTGGCCGGAGACGAACTGATCAACGGTTCGATTGACAAGAACAATTCTAAGCACCTTGAATTTCTCTCAGCTACGAGTTTTCTTAGAATGGGACCAGACACAACACAAAGAAATAATACTCTGGCTGAGCGTAATAATGCAATTGCCGAAACTCTTAAGATTGTTAGCCAAAGCCTGCTCGGCCTGACCATAGGCTGTGCCCAATGCCATGATCACAAATATGACCCAATCAGCATTGATGATTATTACAGTTTCAGAGCAATTTTTGATCCGGCCTTTCCGTTAAAACAATGGCAGACCCCAAACTCGAGGCTCATTGATGTGACGAATCAGGAAGTAATGGAAGAGCGTGCCAAAATAGAATCTGAAGCAAAAGTACTGGAAGATGACCTGATTTCAAGGCGCAATGCTCACTGCCAAAAAATACAAGAACTGAAACTAGAGACAGTACCTGAAGAAGAACGTGATGCTACTCGGCAAGCGGTGCTGACAAAACCGGAGAACCGCAATGAAAAACAAAAAGCTCTTCTACTCAAACACCCAATGGTAAAGCCTGTAAATTTTATCGTGGGACTACTCGTGGAATATGATGGTAAAGCATTCGCAAAATTTAAGGAAGAACAGAAAAAGATTGATGCGGTTCGTAATAAAAAACCACCACTGAGTCAGATCAGAGCAACTATTGAATCTAAGAACTTGCAGCCAGTCAGCAGGATCTTTTTTAGAGGCAACCCTGAAAGCCCCAAAGAAGTAGTCAAGCCTTCAGAAATAATCGCCCTTAAACAACATCGTAAGGAACTTATAGTTCCGGAAAATGATGACCAATTATTAACGACAGGAAGAAGGTTAAACTATGCAAAGCAGTTAACTGATGGATCTCATCCAATGACGGCCAGAGTATTTGTGAACAGAATTTGGATGCATCACTTCGGAAATGGCATTGTTCGCAACAGAGGGGACTTTGGTATTGCTGGTGAAAAACCTATCCACCAAGACCTGCTCGACTGGCTCGCAAATGACTTTGTAATACATGGGTGGGATCTCAAAAGGTTGCATAAAATTATTGTGTCATCAAAAACCTACAAACAGTCCTCGACCCGAAGATCGGAAATAGAAAAGATTGATCCTGACAATCATCTGTTTGGTAGAAGCAATATGAAAAGACTAGAAGCAGAATCCATCAGAGACTCCTTACTGATGATTAGCGGAAAACTGGACTCATCAATTGGAGGCCCTTCAATTCCCGTCACTAAAAATAATGAAGGAAAATCGGTCCTGAGCAATGAAAATGGAAGGCGCAGTATTTTTGTTCAAGTCCAGAGAAGACTTCCCTTAAACATTTTAGCAACTTTTGATCAACCGGTCATGACACCAAATTGTAACAAGAGAAAACATACGACAGTAGCAACGCAAGCGCTCTGGTTCATGAATGACAATGAATCACTTAAAATCTCGGAAGCATTGGCAAAATCCATAATGACTGAATCACCGGATCTTACACAGCAACTGAATCTGTTATTTATAAAGCTCTTTGCAAAAAAACCAACGCCAGAAGAAATCCATTCATGCATAGATTACTTGCATGCCCAATCTGAAAGATTAGCAAAACAAAATGCTGCAAAGAATTCTGATCATTTAGCCATGGCATCTCTTTGTCAGGCACTCTTTGCTTCTAACCGTTTTTTATTTGTAGATTAAAAGAATCATGGATTCCCGATACATCAGCCGAAGGCACTGGTTAAGAAAAAGTTCTTTCAGTCTGGGAAGCATTGCTTTCCCGTGGCTCCTTGGACATGAGGGGCTATTAGCTGAAAATGCAGAAACAGGACCCCTCAAACCAGAACTGAATCCAACCAGTCACGATCTTAATCCAAAGACACCTCCAGCAAATCCGAAAGCGCGGGCAATGATTTCTATGTATATGCTCGGAGGACCAAGCCAGATCGATCTATTCGATCCAAAGCCAGAACTGGTTCGTCTTAATGGCCAACAATTCCAAGGGCACCTTAAATTTGATAATGCAGCACAGGCTAGCCGTGAAATCATGGGGCCAGGATGGAAGTTCAGTCGACACGGCCAAAGCGGCATGGAAATTTCAGAGCTCCTTCCTCATCTCGGTACAATAGCCGACGAAATCACACTGATCCGGTCCATGAGAACCAGTTCAAATAATCATGTCCCATCTAATTTCGCTCTGACTACCGGAAAACCGGTGCACGGAAGGCCAGTTCTCGGCAGTTGGCTCCTCAAGGCCCTCGGAAGTGAAACACAGGATCTGCCGGCCTATGTCGCTCTGACCGATCCGAGAGGCCTGCCACAAGAAGGAAGTGAAAACTGGAGCCAGGGAAAATTACCAGCAATCTATCAAGGAACTGTGGTCCGCCCCACTGATCCGAGAATCTTTAACCTGAATGCTGCCCCTCACCTCAAAGGTGTTCCTCAGAAGGCTCAGCTTGATTTTCTTGAAAAGTTCAATCGTATGCACCTTCAAAATCACCCCAATGAAACTGAGCTTGAAGCAAGGCTAGCCAGCTACGGTTTGGCCGCAAGAATGCAGGAAGCAGCGAAAGAAGCGTTCAATATCTCAGGTGAATCAGATGCAATTAAAGACATGTACGGTATCGATAATAAAAGAACATCAGATTATGGAACGCGGTGCCTGATCGCTCGCCGCTTAGTTGAGCGGGGCGTGCGGTTCGTCCAGATCTTTTGTGCAGGTCAGAACTGGGATCATCACGGCTCCATTAAGACTGCCCTCCCAGACCGGTGCGGAGAAATTGATCAGCCAGCCACTGCACTAATTAAAGACTTAAAGCAAAGAGGATTACTTGATAGCACAATCGTCCACTGGGGCGGTGAGATGGGTCGGCTCCCAGTCATTCAATTTCGTAGCGGCCTAAGTGACAGGAATACCGTTGGCAGAGATCATAACACTTACGGCTTCAGTCAATGGGTAGCTGGTGGAGGATTTCGTAAGGGATACACTCACGGTTTAACAGACGAATTCTCCCACCATGCAATCGATGGGATTGTTAATCATTACGACTGGCTGGCCACCATACTTCACTTGTTTGGGCTCAATCATAAAGAACTTAA
The DNA here is from genome assembly GCA_004211885.1 of Verrucomicrobiaceae bacterium. Lineage (GTDB taxonomy): Bacteria > Verrucomicrobiota > Verrucomicrobiia > Verrucomicrobiales > DEV007 > EC70. Next base: position 35,994 of record SHBV01000001.1, on the reverse strand, counting down.
GTTTCGGAGCGGCTCGAGAGACATCAGACTCGTCGAAGAAAGTCATGCCAGAGTCGTGCATGAGCTTTTCTCATAGGAAATACATATTTTCTAAATAACGGCAGATCATCGAATTCTGTTCTGGCCTGATAATAATAACTACGGGAAGATCCTTTAGGGAAGTCCAGGTAATTGCCTCACGCGATAATAAAGAAAATCGGCATTGTTAGTGGAATTAGTAAATGTCGTTCGTGTCCCTTCTGATAAGATGCTGTCATCTACTTCTTCCCAATTCTTAAGGTCCGCTGAAGAATCTACAGCATAGAATGTGCCCTCGACTGAATTCCAAGTGAAGTTCAACATCTGATCATTGGCATAATTTATCTCAATGATTTCAAATGGAATTACTGCCGGCGCATCATACGGTAATACTTCTAGGACTCGAATGTTATCAACTACAACAAAAACGTCTCCAAGAGGGTCAAGTGGGACCTGAGTGGCTCGTCCAATAATCAAATTTATCGGCTCAGTGCCGGTACGTTTATAGTCAACCTCTAAGGTCCCCTCTAATGGGTTTCCCCCGAACCACTGATCCCTTTGATGCCAACCACCAGAATCAGGCTCCTGCAAAACCATGAAGATCTGATTGATTCCGGAATCAATTACTTTGAAATCCATCCGTAGCGTTAGCCCCGCATCAATTGCCGAGTTATCATAATTGTAAAGTGCAGCACCATTTGCCCAACCTCCTTCAGAAAATGTGAACTTCAGACTCGCGTTTCCACCTCCATTGATCACTTCTTCAGGATCTGTCGTTACTTCAATTTCAGTAAATGCACTGTTATCAGAAAATTCCCAACCCTGGGACGTCTCGTCCTCGAAATCCAACAACATTGTCTCAGCGATCCCACCGGTTCTCACCAAACGAATATTGTCAATGTAGAAAGTCACTGGCTCGTTAATGACGTTAGCGTCGTAGTTGACGAAAAAATTGAATACATAGGGCCCGGTCTGGGGAACCTGCCAGGTTGATAATGGTTTCGACACTCTGAAAATCGAATCACCATCTGCAGGAGACCAATTTGTCAGCTTTTCAACTGGCTGAACCCACCCTCCGTTGCTGATCGCTAAGTGTGTTTGAAACCAATTTGGGTTGGCCGGCATTTTGTCTATCAGGAAAGTAACGTCATACTCCAATAAAAAAAATTCCGGCCCAATCGTCATCGCATACTCAAGCGCAATCGACGCTTCGGTATCTATATTCCAAGATCCCCGTGCAGGTTGGTTCCAACCCTTAGCGTCCTGGGTTATCGCTAAACTATGACTACCATGGGTTACCCCAATGGTGCTCTGTTCCACTGAAGCAGAGATAGTTGAGTCCGGACTAACTGCCCATCCATCTAAGGTTTCCTCATCTTCAAAACTAGCAAGTATCGCGTCACCGTCATTGGCAGCCACATTTACGCATAGCAGTAACGTGGAGACAATCTTCACGATTAAAATCCTCAAGAAATTAATAAATACAATCTTTTGATTCATTCAAAGTAGTTGGTTTGAGCTAACTTTATTACTAAGTATTTGATTTACGATTATCAACTCTATTAGGTAATCCTCTTATCTATTAGCAAAGAACTAAGGATTCACTTAAGGGCTTCTTTTAACTGCTTCAAGCGATTCATTATCTTCTGTTCTGAATCCAAAGCAAACCATCTCATTGATCCTTCTCCTATTGAGCTTACAGAAATCTTCACATCGGTTTTCTCTTGATCATCAGGTTTCAGAATGTGCAGGAAAAAGAAGCCGCCAGAATCAAGTGAGGATGACCAAGTAGGCAAATAAATAAGTTCGATTTCCTCATCTGATGATGACCATATGGCAGGGCTAGTAGTAACATCAAATTGGATAGGGTCCTTTCCATTGATGAGCATCCTAAATCCACCCGTTTCAGGTTCAGCCTTCCAACCAAGGCCACCCAAGAAACACAAAGTCATAGTTTCCTCGCCCTTCTCTTTAATGAAAGGAAAAGTCCATGACATGCGAACCCCTTTCTCAGATTGGCGGATGAATGTTCTTTCAACAAAATCACCAGAAAAATTATGCCACTCGGTCCTCTGACCCTGTCCACTTATCATCGTCGCATCAACTGGCACAGTCGATCGAATGCGTTTTCGGATCCTTTGTACAATCGCCTTATCTTTCTCCGATTTAGGCTCCTTTAGCCACGAAGTAATCCTCTTAAAAGTGGCAGGTTCAAGGCTAGGGAAACGATGAAATGGTGCAATTTCCTGATCTAGCTTAGCTCCAAAATCATCTTCGAGTAAGTCCGTCACGGCACTCACCACGGTATCTTCTACTTCCGGTAAGTACGGGCCCGGCAATCCATAATAGACTTGTGAAAACTCAGCCTCATAGCCTCCTTCCTTTAATACTCTTTTGGACGGTATATAACCGGGCATATCATTTGACCAAGCACTTATCCATAACCGTTTCCAATCCAACTCACGGTTAAGTCGTACGGAGTAATCAACTACAACTTCACCTGCGAGGAAAACCATTGCTAATTGGTCACCAAATTTCCATGACTGTATAGGGTAATCTACTTCGGAAGAAATTTTACCATTAGAATCAAGCTGACTAAGCATTTCCTTGGCAAGCTCGCCATGGAAATTACCTGCACTTTTCTGATCCTCCCAATGCTTTCTCGGCAAAGGTTTCTTCAAAGGCAATTTCGCAGTGGTGCGGGTCACAGAAGTGACACCCGGTAAAGGAATCATTTCTTTCTCCAATAAACTCTTCACTTCTTTAGCAATGCTTGATCCGTGTTTCTTGGCATCTCCTAAACCTCCACTTGGCTGAGGACCAACATCTGCCCCACAGCCAATAGTCATTAAAGATACAGCAGATTTAAATTCCTCCTCAATCATCTGATTTGCATAACCGGCCCAGTCACCACTTACATGATTACGGGAGCCAACAGTAGTGCAATGACAGGCATAATTAGCCCACACGGCCCGGGCATTTCCTTTACCATCTCGAGCGACAAGTACGGGAAGGCTATGATCGACTGGGCCATTTCTCTGAAAACCAAAACCTGCCCATTTTCCTTCTCTGATCATTCTTCTGTTCCCTCCAAATTGAACTGTTCCCCGCGACCATTCTAGTTGCATTGGCTCTCTTCTCTTTAAGGCCTCAGCAACCACTGATTCCATTTTATCTATTAAATAATTAGTATAATTGTCGATCCCTTTTTCCTGATCTGGACTAGCGCGTCCGGCCCAAAGAATAGGCGCATAGCCTCTGAGATTTGGTGCATTATGAGTATGAGTCACAGATACAACTAGATTCTTCTCTGGTACCCCATGTTTGGACAAACGCTTAGCAAGGAGAGACCTCAATTTTCCTGGGATACCACAATTATCAACAACTACAATTACAGCGGGTTCATTCTTCCCAATGACCATGCACCTAGCCCATAGAGGAGTATCAATTCCATCAAATTCCTTTGTCCTACCACCGTACCCAGCAAGCACTACAGGCTCTATCGGAGTCACATCGACCTTGGCTACACCGACCCGAACATTTATTTTGGATTCATTGCTAGCAGTTCCTGGCATTTGCCATAATCCACACAAAATAATTAGACCAACTATCCTAATAATTCGGATATTTTCTATTGAAGAAATTTTCATAACATGCACATCCCCGTTAAAAAAAACCGGCCCCAGTTATACTGGGGCCGGTTCACAAGATCGATTTAGCTTAGCTAATTTTTAATAGATAAAAAGAGCTCAGCCCTTTTTCTTTATTGCAGTAACAACGAAACGGTTCTTTGATTTACCCATTGCTTCTACAGCAATTTTCTTTGTTATATCAGCTTTTGCACAAGAGAAAGTGACTTTCTGAGTCTTGGGCTTATCTCCGTTAGTGATAACGATGTTAGTCGCATTAAACTTCTTTTGTAATGCCCCACGGACATACTTTTTACAGCCTGCTCATGTGACACCAGTCATCTGCGCAACATACGCAGTAGTTTTCGCATCCTTGTCAGCCGCGGCAACAAAGCCAAGGCCAAGAGCAAAGACGCCCATAGTAGCAATGATTAATTTTTTCATTTTTAATAAGTATAAATTATACAGTTTCGATCAATTGGACGAAATTATATGCTAAAAAATTCAAATTGTCACTTCAGATTGAAAAAAATATACTTCTGATTTATTAACAATTTAGGACTTTTTGAAGAAATTCTCTGAATTCTATCAATAAACGACTCCTGGCGGCCTATTCACTGCCCTGAGTCATGTCCGGCAATTGCAATGACAAGTTCATCAATATTCTGATGCATTAGGCTCAAATAATTAGATTCTTCTTCAGGTTTATCCTCAGAAATCATTTCGCAGGGACTGAAAACAACACTGCGAATACCTAGCCGCTTTTCTAGCTTTTGAACATTTTCAGACAAAGGAACAGATTCCCATACCAATAAACGCATTGGCTTTTCTTCCGCATAAGATCCGATCATTTTGATCTGCTCTTCTGAAAGAGCCTCATCAGGAACAAGGTCCAGATTCCGAATGTTCCAACCATATCTCCGGGCCAGATAATTGTAAGCGGGGTGAGATGCAAAAGCTGGGGGCATCTCGATAGCATTTAAGCGGACATGCAATTCATCTAGTGTCGATACCAATTCTTTATGATTTTTTAGGAACTCGTCACGGTGCTTCGGCCATCTGACACACATTGAATCGAGTATATTATTGCAGGCTGTTTTCGCATGCAATGGATCGAGCCAGGTATGGCCATCGATTCCTTCATGCGTGTGCTCCCCTTCAGGACCGTGACGATGTTCAGCTACACCCTCGTAATAAATTAATTCTTCACTTGATAACTTCACACTTTCAATGACGCGTGATAAGGGAAGGTTAACGCTATTCACCCATTTTTCAAAGTTTGCTCCATTCAGAATAATGAGGCCTGCGGACTGATACTTAAGGATTGAATCTCGAGATGGTTGCCAATGAATCGGATCCTCAGTGCTCGGCACAGGGCACTCAACAGGAATCAGGTTCCCAGAAATAGATTTGGCAAAGTATGTGGTCGGATAAAAAGTAGTAAGGATGTTCTCTTTTTGGGATGCCTTAAGTACTAAGGACTCATCAGAAGGTGAGCAGCCCATTACTAGGAAAAGCAAGGGAACAAGACACCAAAACGAAAATTTCATTGACCAAGAAAAAAAACGACCTGCATGCCCTCACGAGAAGGCACGCAGATCGTTTCGTGATCTTTATGAGCTTTCCAAATGCCTAATAACAAAAGGAAGGTGCTCTTTTAGCATTTACTTGTGACTCTCAGCGCTACTACAGCACTTACCATCAGATCCACAACAATTTGTTGTAGCACAAGAGCTAAATGAGAAAGCAACCATTGCAGCTGCTCCAATAAGAATAAGAATTTTTTTCATACGAGTCATAATGACGAAGATATTAGACAAATATCTACAATTTTGCAATCAGAAACCCCCTAACAAAATCAATCTTAGTATAAAAACCGATTAATCAGCATATCTGACCAATTTTTTATGCGCTGACCTGCTCTAACCAGTTCCGGGCAATGAGCTCATGTCCTTGGGGCAGTGGATGGACTCCATCCCAGATCCATTGTTCGGGACCTGCTAACTTAGCTGCTCCATCAAAAACTTGCTGTGTCTTAACATGTATTGCATCAAAATCTCTAGCTAGCTGAGAGACAATTTGACCCATCTTGTTTATCTGAGCCCTACTGACGTCCCACTCACCTCCCTTATTCATCCACCAGCCAGATTTTAAAACAAAGGGATCAAGAAGAACAATGCGAAGGTTTTCATTGGACTGCCGGCTCTTGGTCAGAATTTCCCGATAATCCGATTCCCATTGGTCTGATGAAAAAGTCTGGCCTTTCTTCACTTTGCGATCATTGACACCTATAAGAATACTCAGCAGGTCCGGTTTCATATCAATTACGTCTTTTTGCCACCGTGACTTTAAATCGGTTATTCGATTACCGCTCTGACCACGATTAAAGCATTCAAGTTTTGCCTCGGGCATATCAACTCCTAATCTTGAAGCTATTAAATAGACATAACTATGACCGAGGTAATGGTTCCGGTCCTTTTCATTTCTACCCCATTTCATATCCGTTATTGAATCTCCTATAAAAAGTAGTCTTTCGCTCTTAGTGAATTTTGGCAATCGATACTCATATCCAGCAACTTTAGTAGCTTTTAGATCCTCCGCAGTTGCCCTGGTTAAGGCAGCGGCACCTGAACCCATTATTGTGGTATTTCTTATAAAATCTCTCCTATTTAACATTGAATGATTAATGTGTTTTTTGTTTTAAGAATTCAAGTGGTAAGTATTTCCTTTGGCAGGAAAATTGGGAACTCAATTAATCCATACTTGTTTTATTAAGTTGAATTATTTTTTGGGTGTTATTTTTGCCTTGTGTATTTTGTGCTCTTTCCAAGACAACTTCCCGTTCTTATCTGTATCCGCTTCGGGGTACTTTTCAAAGAACTTGGATTTCCAATATTCGGCGTCTTTTTTAATTTCCTTATTTGAAGCAGAAGGCTCTGAATGAGAGATTCTATCAAATAGCTGATTTTTTAAAGTCCTGAGTAAAGGCCCATGCTCAGATTTATATGCCAAATTATTCCACTCTTGGGGGTCCTCATTAACATTATAGAGCTCCTCTTTGCCATTAGCGTAGTGTATATAACGCCAACGTTTACTCCTCAGTGAATAACTCTGCTCATTAGGAATATAATTTTGTGACCATTTATATAACGCTGTTAGTGCTGCCTTGGGTCCGGCCCATTGTCCGGTCCTCGGCTCTCTAAGTAACGACACAAGGCTGTGTCCGTCTAAGGGACGGCCCTTTGAATTTTTCATAGTATTATTTGGTAATTCACATAGCTCAAGAAGGGTCGGATAAAGATCAACGAGTGAAACCGGGACATCGCATGAAGCCCCCGCACTAGAAGATCCAGGAGAGCGGATAATTAAGGGAACTCGAGTACTTTCCTGCCACAGGGAATTTTTATAAAGATATCCTTTTTCGCCCATTCCCCATCCATGATCACTAGTAAAAACAATGATCGTATTATCTTTTAGTGAAGACTTATCAATAAAATCAATAACTTTGCCTATCAGTTCATCTATCGAAGCAATACTTGCAAGGTAAGCCTGGATGAACTTTTTCAGAGCAAGTTCCTTATCACCTTGGAACGAACTTACCAACGAATCGTGCATTTTTGTTCCACGATCACCTCCCCTATCATCTTCATTTGAATTAAGTGTATGCTTGAATGTGTCAGTAGCGTCCTGGTCCCTAATCTTTGGCAAGGAAATGGTCTCTAAAGGAAACATATCAAAATACTTCTGCGGCACGATTAGCGGGGTATGTGGACGAACAAAACCAACTCCCATAAAAAATGGGCGTTCACTGGAACTTTTTGAAAGGGACTTGAGTTTTTCAAGGGCCCATTGAGCATTAAGTTCATCACCCGTCGAGTCCCTATCCTTATCTGAGATATATCGTAGTTCTCTTTTTGTCTTCCAGTTGCCAGTCTTCCATATGAGTGGCTTTCCCGTTGAATCAGATATCTTTCCTTGAAGGTCTTTCAATGGACCGAAGGAACCGTCCACAGCACCAAAATCTTTGGCAAATGGAGATGGAACATCAGGATGAGAAATGTCTTTTTCTCCACCATCATTGGCAAAGGGACCGTAATCTGCCGGATGACCATAGTCCTCCCATTCTCGTCGGTCACGGTTATGCATGACCTTGCCTGTGCCGAGAACATAGTAACCATTAGCGCGAAAATGATCCATGATAGTGCGCGAATTATTCAATACTTCATTCTTGTCCCAATGCTCAAAGCCATAGCACCGAGAAGTATGTGGATAGAGGCCAGTGAGCATACTGGCCCTAGAAGGATTGCATATCGGAATGTTGCAATGTGCCTCCACAAATGAAACACCAGTCCTTGCAAGTTTCTTTATATTGGGAGTTCTGGCCTGAGGATGACCACCAAAATTTTCCACATAATCATTCAAATCATCACAAATGATAAGAATAACATTCATTTTCTTATTGGCACCAAAAGATGCCCCTTTCATGAATGCAAAAGGCATCAATGCGCTCACAATTAACAATCTACTAAAAGATAAGATCATGATATTATTTTAGCCCCGCCTTCTTCAATACTTCAGAGATTTTAACTGGCAATCCTCCTCTCCTCTTACTCTCATCAGCGGCCTCCATAAAAGCATAAATTTCAAGAGTCACCTCTGGAGTCACTGGAGGCTTTCCGGTTTTGAAAAACTTTATTATTTCTCTCAGCATCGGAGTATAATCGCCTCCCCTTTTTTGTTCAGCAATGGCCTTAGTCCCGAAAGCCGTGACTTTATAGCCTGTTCGCCCACTAGCAATGCCGTGCAGGGTTCCAACTTTCCCATCTTTCCAAATACCAGTAACTACAACAGTATCATTAGTCGATGTTCTAGTCACGGACTCACATCCAGTCCCCATAACTGTAAAAAGAGATTCTGTAGGATGAATACCATACCAAAAAAGGTCAGGGTGATGAGGTTCGGCAGGAGCTGGCCCGTAAGATATAGCACTCTTCAGCTCCCCAATGTCCGCGTTGGCGACTTCAACTACACCAGGATACCATCTGAGAGAAGAACTACTAAAACATGGGACATTCGCTTCCCTAGCAAGACGAAAAATTTCAACGGCATCCTTCAAACTGCCAGCGACTGGCTTGTCCACAAAGACCGGAAGCTTTGCCTCGATGACCGGACGAACCTGAGCCAAGTGTGGTCTGCCATCGAGGCTCGTGAGAAGTACCGCATCAACGTCTTTGCATAATTCACTGATATCATCATAGATCTGGACCCCGTACTTTTCGACTAGAGTCTTCGTATAGCCTTCGACCCGGGTCCGGCTTGACTCTATATCATCACTTCCTCCCTTAAAAGCTGCAATGACACGTGCTCCCGGAACATGATTTGGACTGTCCGGTTCGTTTAATCTTGAGGTGAAAGCAATGACATGTGAAGTGTCTAGCCCAATGAGTCCGAGCCGAAGGAGCGGTTCCTCATCAATTTCCTTACCTGTGCAGTAGTTGAAAAGGCATAAGGCATAAAATGAAAAGAAAGTTAATAACAGATTCATAACTCAAATTAGTTGGGCTTCAGTGAATTTATTGAGATTAACATTTTCATCAGATAAAAAGAAACATTAATGTCTGTATAATCCGCTATGAATTATTCACTCGGTTTGAGAGCGCTAGTTTTCTTTCACATATTAAAATTGGTCGTCCTGATTTCTGCTAATGCAGAAATAATCCCAGCGCCAGTCCCGGGACCATGGCCAGTGAAGGAAAAAGAAAATCAGCTTGGAACTTACCGGTGCTGGGTAAAAGTCCCGGACCATTGGACTAACGCATCGGGCAGAGATCTCTGGGTCGAGTCAGTGACTTTCACTATTGAGAAATTAGCCGACTCTCATGAATTATGGATCAATGGAAAAAAAATAGGAGCTGCAGGCAAACTCTCTGAAAAGGAATTTGAGTCCGGATTCAAAGGGACTCACAGATACAAAGTTCCTCCGGGCCTTCTAGTTAAAGGCCATTGGAACGAAATCTTTATTAGAAACTTTCGTGTTTCCGAGAATAGCGGATTCTTGGGAAGCTCCCCTTCCATTCAAGGTTATTTCTTAGAATGTGTTTTTTCTGGTGACTGGGAATTCCTTACCCTAGGAGAAAATATCAAACCAGGGAAATCGGTGCCCCAAAAACCAGCGAGAGCAACATTTGAAAAGTTTCTTGAAGCGAACCGAGTACTCAGTGAAGCCAAAGAATTAATGCCTGGAACCTCCCTTAGTCCCAAAGAGAGCTTTGGGATGATGAAAACCGATGAGGATCTAAAACTGGAACAGATTCTCACTGAACCAGAAATATCCCAACCCACTCAACTCAGTTTTGATTCAAGGGGGCGGCTTTGGGTAGCACAGTATAGACAATATCCTTATCCTGCCGGCCTGAAAATGATAAGTCGCGACAAATACTATCGGGGCAAATATGATAAGGATCCTCTTGCTCCACCCAAAAATTATCCAGGAAGATCAAAGATCACAATTCATGAAGACACCGATGGCGACGGTAAATATGATCTGCACAAAACTTTTGCCAAAGGCCTTGACCTTGCAAACTCAGTACTACCAGACACTGACGGCGTCTGGATAATGCATACTCCTTTTCTGCTCTTCTATCCTGACAAAAATAAAGATGACTTGCCGGACAGCGATCCTGAAGTTCACCTAGCAGGTTTTGGCTTTGAAGATACACATTCGATAGCAAATGGCCTTACCTGGGGCCCTGACGGATGGATTTATGGGGGTCAGGGAAGTACCGTAACATCACACGTTTTCAGACCTAGAATTGATAATAAAGAAAAGGACGGAACATACCATGAAGGTTGCATGGTTTGGCGGTACCATCCCAAAAGAAAAATCTTTGAAATCTTTGCAGAGGGGGGCGGGAACGTGTTCGGTCTTGAGTTCGATTCTGACGGAAGATTGTTTTCGGGGCATAACGGCGGAGACACTAGGGGATGGCACTATGTGCAGGGAGCTTACATGCTGAAGCAGGGCCGTTCTCCTAACAAGTTCGGCCCTCCGGCAAATCCTTACGCTTTTGGAGATCTTCCCATGATGAGAGGAGGGAAGATATCTAGATTTTCACACAATACTATAGTCTGTGAGGGGACAGCACTTCCGGCCAGAATGCAAAACAGGTTTCTGGCAGCTGATCCTTTGCATCAGTACCTCGTCCTGAGCGATCGCATTAAGAGAGGATCGACTTTTGAAACCAAAGATTTGGGATTTCCTCTTCGTAGTAAGGACTTCCGGTTCCGCCCCGTGTACCTAACAAATGCACCGGACGGATCCATATATGTCGCTGACTTTTACGAGCATTTCATTGCTCATGGACAGCATTACCAGAGTCAGATTGATCCTCGGACCGGAAGAATCTATCGATTGCGCTCAAGAGAGGCAAAACTTAATTCCCTCACCGATCTCACAAAATTAAACACCGACCACCTAATAAAACACCTTGAGCACCCAAACAAATGGCACCGTCAAACTGCAGTGCGCCTCTTGGGGAAAATTACGGAGGACAACCTCAGGAAAAAATTAATTAAATGGGTCAATGAGAAGGAAGATAATTCGGCACTAGGTGGTCTCTGGGCGCTACATCAAAGTAATCAACTTGATGAAGAACTTTGCGTTCAATTTCTGAAACATCCTTACCCGGGCATAAGGTCCTGGACAATTCGATTTCTGGGAGACAATCAATCCATTTCAGAATCAACGGCCATTGAATTAAGACAATTGGCGGAAACCGAAAAAGAGCTCGAAGTCTGGTCACAGATCGCATCGACGGTACAAAGAATAGAGCCTAAAAAATCTCTACCTGTTTTAGGAGAACTTTTAGCTAGGGCCGGTAATATTCAGGATCCCTATCTGCCCTTAATGTACTGGTGGGCCATTGAAAAGCATTGTCATAAAGACATTAACCATATTCTCCAACTGTTTGAAGACTCCCAGATATGGTCCCAACCAATGATTCAAAGAGAAATTCTTCCAAGACTCATGCGCCGGTTCGCCTTGAGGGGTGGAGAACAAAACTTTTTGACCTGCGCAAAACTACTAAGTAGAGCAAATACAGACTCACAAAGAAAGGCACTCATGGAAGGGTTCGAGAAAGCCTTCGAGGGCGGATCTCTACCGAACCTTCCGGATTCATTAATCACAGCAATTAGGGACACAGGAACAGCTTCTTTGCTGTTGCGCGTCCGCCAGTCGGATCCTGACGCAATTAAAGAAGCTTCAAAGAGAATTGCCTCAAAAAAAGTTCCAATGCCCGAGCGCATAAATTATGTCAGAGCCTTTGGAGAAATTAATGACGAGTCCGTACTTGAGCCGCTCCTCGCAATTATTTCTGGTCCCGTAGCACCAATAATTCGTAGGGCCGCGATCAACGCATGCCAGAGATTTACCGATGATGAAATTGGAGAAATTATCATCAGTTCCTATCCTCTAATGATAGCTGAGACTCAGCTAACTGCCCAGAGAGTATTATCCTCGAGAAAAAATTGGAGCATGAAATGGATGAAGGCTGTGGAGGATGACAAAATTGAAACCAAGGACACGAGTGAAGAAGCCATTGCAGGTTTGCTCCGGCATCAAGATAAGGGTCTCAACCTAATGGTTAAAAAATATTTTGGGAACGAGTCTCTAGAAACAATTCCGGCTCCGGTAATGATAGAAAGGATTAGGTCAGTCATAGAGTCAGGAACAGGAAATCCTTACCGTGGAAGAGAACTCTATAAACAAAGGTGCGCGTCCTGCCACGTTCTTTTCCACGGTGGGGGAAAAGTGGGCCCGGATCTTACCAGTTATCAGAGGGACGACCTTGATACTATGCTGAGAAGCATCATTGATCCGAATGCTGAAATCCGAGAAGGCTATGAATCAGTATTTATTCAAACTAAAGATGGACTCAATGTGAGTGGATTTCTCGCGGACAAAGGTATCTCCACTGTGACTGTGCGAAGCTTCGACGGACTAGATAAGACATTTCAAAAGATCCAAATCAAATCCTTGAATCCTCTAGGCAGGAGCCTGATGCCGGAAAATCTGCTGAATGGATTAAGCGATTCGCAGCTGAGGGATTTCTTTGCCTACTTACGGTCATCTCAACCGTTCACAACTGATTGAGCCGGAAAAATCAAGAAAACAAGAAACTGACCCTTGGCCCCAAAAAGGGATCGGCTTAAATAAATCCTTTGAAAAAAAGGAGGTATAACATGTATGTTTTATTTTATGCAGATCCTCTGCTATCCGCTACGACAAGGCATTTTCATCCTGCTTGGCCTAATGACCTTGGCTCTGCATGCTGAAGTTCAAATCCCAGCCATCGAAAACAGTTCACTCGATCCAAAGATAAAAGGCAGAATTCTGATAGAAGAATTAAACTGCGTGGCATGTCATCAGGAGCCTAAAATGATGACCTCATCCAAGAAGTCTCCAAGACTGTCCGAGGTCAGTTCACGCCTGAGCCCGGATTATCTTAAAAATTTCCTAATTGATCCGTCCGGGACCAAACCCGGAACACTCATGCCAAACATGTTAAGTCATCTGAATGACAAAGAGAGAGAGAAAGTAGCAGAATCAATTACCCACTACTTAGTTTCGATAAACAAGAAAGTCCCTTTCCAAATTAGAGTTCCAGACTCTGTCGCAGCAGAGCAAGGAGAGGTTCTATTTCATCAGGTAGGCTGCGTGGCTTGCCATTCACCAAGAGATAAGAATGGCAAAGAAATAATGAAACTGGGATCTGTGCCTCTTGGACCCCTTGAGAATAAATACTCTCACAAAGGACTCACCGAATTTCTTAGACGGCCCCACTCATCCAGACCGTCAGGAAGAATGCCAGACTTGGGATTGCCTCAACAAGACATTGAAAAAATCTCGCATTATCTTCTTCGTGAAATCAAAGTGCCCGGAAACCTCGAGTACATGACCTGGCGCGGAAAGGTCTGGGAAGGATTAGATGGTGATGTTCAGAAAGAGAGTGCGGGGCAAACTAGCGATTTTAATCTTGAATCCATAGGAAAAATTCATCATCAAACAGCAATCAAGTACTCGGGATTTCTAAAAATTACTGAAATGGGTACCTACACATTTCATCTCGAATTAAATGGCGGAAGTCTGTCAATAGGTGGTAAACAGCTATTTTCAGAGAACCCAAGTAACCGAAGAGGCACTAAAAAATTCAAGTTTTCAACAAAACTAGATAAAGGATCATCTGAACTCGAACTTGTCTATTTCCATACGGGAAGGGGCCCCAAGTTTATTCTTGAGATTGAAGGCCCGGGAATGAAGAAAGGACCGATCTCCTCTGAAATGTTAACGGTCTACGATCGGCCAATCAAAGTCACTGAGGCCCTTGAGCCAGATCCGGTCCTTGTTGCTAATGGCAAGGAGCACTTTGAAAGACTCGGTTGTGCTAATTGTCATGACGATCTTAAAGGAAAAATTAATTCATATCCGGAAATGGCAAAATTAAGACCCAGAAACGGTTGCCTAGGTAAAAGTAAAAATGCACCCCAATATGATCTTCATGAGGATCAGAAAACTATGATTCTTTCAGCGCTCCCAGTAAATGGATTGCCCATCTTAAGCGACAAAGAAAGAATTCAAAAAACACTGGTCCAATTCAATTGCATCGCCTGCCATGACAGGGCCGGGCTAGGTGGTATAGATCCTGACCGGAACAAGTACTTCACAGGATCAAAACCTGAACTGGGTAATCAGGGGCGCGTGCCTCCTCCACTCACACACGTAGGAGCCAAATTAACAAATTCATGGTTAACGGAAGTCATAATGCATGGTGGTAGACAACGAGATTATCTCAATACAAGAATGCCGTCCTTCAGAGAAAAGGAAGTCGAGTCACTTATCGGGCTGTTTGAAAAAAATGATTCGCTCGAGGAAATGTCATACCCAAAAGTCACGAACATCAAAGAATCAAAAAATGCAGGTTATGAAATGATCGGAGCAACAGGGTTAAGTTGCATAGCATGTCATGATTTTAATGGTCAGCGTTCGGGAGGAGCTGGGGCCTTGGAACTAATTAATGTCACAAAAAGGCTAAAGAAAAACTGGTTTCACCTATATATGCGTAATCCGTCCCGGTTCCATCCTACCGTGATCATGCCAAGTTATTGGCCAGGTGGTCAGGCTATCAGGAAAGAAATACTCAATGGTAAAACAGACCTCCAAATCGAAGCTCTATGGAACTATCTATCGGACGGAGAACGGGCAAAGAATCCGAAGGGTCTTTCGCGCCAGTCTTTGACTCTCAAAGTGGCCGATGAAACGGTAATGTGCCGTGGACGCGGGACAGCAGGATATAGAGGAATAGGAGTCGGTTATCCTGAAAGAATCAGTCTGGCATTCGATTCTGAACAAATGGCTTTGAAACAAATATGGAAAGGAGAGTTCGCTCATATCAATCACGGAAGCTTCCACGCAAGAGGTAATGAAAGGATTCAATTTCCTGAAGGGATCCCCTTTCATAGGCTCGCCTCAATGGATGATGCATGGCCATATAAAGGAAAAACAGATTATTTGTTCCCCCAAAGTCATGGATATCAATATAAAGGATACTACCTCAGCCCAGAAAAGAGACCAACTTTCATGTACGAATACGGAACCATCAAAGTTGAGGACTTTTTTAAAGATCAATTGGATGACAACGGTAAGGCCTTTTTCACAAGGACCGTTACTTTCTCTACAGTAGCAAAGCAGGAACCATTTTTCTTTAGGCTAGGATCCGGAAAAGAAATCAAAAATATTGGCAAGGCATGGAAAGTTGATCGACTGAGCCTGAGCCTTCATGAGGACATGAAAACATTAATTAGAGAAGGCGACTCGAAGGACTTGCTCCTGCCAGTCCATTTGAATAAAGGAAAAACCATTATCAAGATTGACTACAAATGGTAAAAATTCTCAGAAAAATTAAGCAGTTTTATCTAAAATTCCTGCCCATGGATTGTCATTTGAAGCAATACATTTTATTCATCATGTTATTGGTCTGGAATCAGACAAAGACCGCCGCTCAAGAACTCGGAGAAATGTGGGGAACAGCAGAAGAAGAGGAACAATACTATACTATTACCAACATTCCTATTCCCCCTGGAGTCCCAATGAGGCCAGGGAGTTTCGAAATCCTTCCTGACAAAAGGCTCGCTGTCGGAACTCGAAGAGGTGATGTTTATTTCATATCCGGAGCATTCGATACGCCTCCAAATCCGACCTATCATTTATATGCAAGTGGACAAGATGAAATTTTTGGTCTGTCTTGGAGGGACGGTTCTCTGACAATTACACAATTTGGCGAGGTCACTAAACTGACTGACTCGGACGGGGACGGAACCGCGGACCGCTTTGACACGCTATCCAATAATTGGGGCTATGCCGAGGGTCACGAATTCGCATTTGGATCAAAGCACGATCCGGATGGGAATATCTGGGTAGCTCTGGGACTGAGCGGATCTTATCATTCTAGAAATATCTTTAGGGGCTGGGCCGTTAAGGTAACACCTGAAGGAAAAATGATCCCAGTCTGTAGCGGACTACGTAGCCCAGGTGGCGTCGGCGCCAACAAAGAAGGAGTAATGTTTTGCATTGAAAGTCAGGGACCATGGAACGGCTCCTGCTCACTCAAGCATCTCAAAGAGGGAGCATTTTTAGGCCATCCTGCCAGCTACAACTGGTATCAATTCGCTGAGGGAATTGATACTCCAAAAATAGAACCTCAGACCAATTCAAGAATCGCAATAGAGAAAAAACGAGTCAAAGAACTTGTCCCTCCAGTAATACTTTTCCCTTACATTAAGATGGGAAGGTCCATTTCCGGATTCCGCCTAAATCAAACTAAGGGCAAATTCGGACCGTTCGAAAATCAACTATTCTTCGGAGATTACACACTGAGCATTATTATGCGGGCTACGACTGAAAAAATAAACGGTGTCTGGCAAGGCGCTTGTTATCCTTTCAGGGAAGGCCTATCAACGGGCATCATGAACGTTGAATTCTCTCCTGAGGGTCAACTCATCGCTGGAGGCTTCACAACGAACCGACAATGGCCCGTGCGAGGAGAAGCCTCTTTCGCTATTCAAAGACTCGATTGGACTGGCAAAATTCCTTTTGAGATAAAGGAAATTAATATTCTCAAGGACGGCTTTATGATCCATTTTACCAAGGAATTGAATCCTGTCATAGCATCCGACGCAACGAATTATTCAATGACGACATACACTCATAATTATTCTGCGGGCTATGGAAGCCCGGAAGTTGATCATACAATCCCAAAAATAAATAAAGCCACTGTATCAGACGACAGTTTAAGTGTGCGACTGAAGGTCAATGGAATAGAGGAAGGCCACATTCATGATTTCGACTTAGAAAAGATTAAAAGCCTTTCAGATCGGCCGTTGCTTCATTCTAAGGCCTATTACACAGTCAATGAGATCCCTAAAGAGTAAATGATCCCTTTAGGATCATAGGCATAATTTTCTTACCATCCATGGCCACATTGATGTGAAGAAATATAAAAATAATAAATGAGCAGAATAATATACTTCCCTCTCATATCCGATCAATTTTCTCATCAGATTGGCATCAAATCACTGGCTCCCGGAAATAGTCTTCTAGAGAGAACTGATAGGTTCGAGGACGAATTGAAATTGAAGAGAGATCTCCTCTCCAATGATCCTCACTACTATGCATGCTCAACTCCTCAAAGTGCCCAGGCAGAGGAAGAAGTCTCCATGATGCTGACTCAGGAACCCGAGGATCTCATTGAGACATCGAAAAAAATCCAAGAGGATCTTATCATTCTTAGTGGAGACGCTTCAATGGGCCATCCAATCATTGCCGGTATCGTCTGCTTTCCTAATGGCTGGACCATCACTGAAAAAATCGGTCAGGGAATTGATAAAGTGCATGAACCAGTCCCTGAATATGCTGAGGTCATGAGCGGAACCGTGAACCGGATGCTCGAACGGCTCAAATCGGGTCGGACATTGTGGAGGTGTAACTGGGCAGTCAAACCAAGTAGCAGACTCGATCAGTCCCCAAAATCAATGCCGTTAATTATGGAGGAAAAAGCAGAACTTACATCTGAAAATGTAAGTGAAAAATGTTTTTTCCGGGTAGAAAAACAAACCCTAACGAGACTCCCCAAGACCCAAACAATTCTTTTCACTATCCTCACGGATCAAGTGCCGGTCGCCGAACTGGAAAAATGGCAACAATCAAATTTGTTGGGCGTTCTCAGATCCTGCCCACAAAGGACTCTCAAATATAAGGGGATCAGTTCTTTTTGTGATTTGCTTTGCAACGACCTAGATAAAAGAATTAAATAAACTCTTTGTTCATGATGCATTGGATATGCTTGTAAGAGGATGTCATGAGCGAATAGTATCCTTTACATGGAATCAAAGAAGTGAACCAAAAAAACATATCCCGATGCAATCTATATATCTTTTGATAGCTTCTGTACTCTTTAGCGTTCTTCTGTCCTCAGCGAAGGAACTCCCAACGAGTCTTGAGGAACTTCCAGCGCAAAAAAATTTACCGGACCTGTTCAAATTCGAAGATGGTAAAAAGGTCAAAAATCTCAATGACTGGAAAGAACGCAGAAAAGAACTCGTTGAACCGTTAATGTTCTATCAGTACGGGTCCATTCCCCCCAGGCCCGACAAAGTGACTCCTCGACTGGATAAGGAAATGGCCCATCCAAGCAACATCGGTAAAGAACAATGGATCACTTTAATTATTGATTCAAAAAAGAAACTAGAAATGAGGCTCGTTATTTATGAGCCAAATGCACCGGGACCTCATCCCGTAATAATAGAGGAAGAAGGGTCACTCGGAGGGAGTAAAAACGCTGAGCGTTTCATGAAAAATAATTATCTGTTCATTGAGTATGCCAGGCACGATCTTGATCCTGATAGAAAAAATACAACTGGTGCCGCCCAGAAAGCCTATCCGGAATATGACTGGGAAACTCTCGCTGTCTGGGCATGGGGAGGAATGCGGGTCGTCGACTATCTGGAAAGCAGAAATGATGTCGATATGGAAAAAATTGCCATTACGGGGCACTCGAGGGGTGGAAAAATGGCACTGCTCGCCGGGGCCCTCGACGAACGCATTACACTAATTATTCCAAACGGATCAGGCGCAGGCGGGGCCGGCTCATCCAGAGTTCTGGGACCCGGCGCTGAATCGATTGGCATGAACGATAAACCTCACTGGTATCATCCGAGGATTAGAATTTTTGCAGAAAATGAAGCCCACCTTCCCTTTGATCAACACTTCCTAAAAGCGCTCGTAGCTCCGCGCGGACTTTTCTGCATCGAATCCACTGATGATCTTTACGCGAACCCATTAGGCACATATGCCACTAGTGATGCGGCCATGCCGGTCTATGAACTTTATGGAGTACAGGAAAGAAACGCTATACGGTTCCGGAGAGGAGGTCACACTTTCAGTGAGTCGGACTGGACATCATTGCTAAACTTCGCTGAACTGACTTTCTATGGAAAAAATCCAAAGGATGGTCAATCATTCTGGCAAAGTCCTGCAGAAGTAACACCAAGACCGGATAGCGGGGGTAAATCTAACTTCATAAGAATAGGTAATAAAGGAAACAAAGGAGATTATAATTATCCTAGGGTCGGTTCATTTGGTTCGGTGAGCCATGAATACGAAATTGGCCAATATAAAGTCAGCAATGCTCAATATGCCTCATTCCTTAATCTGGTCGCCTCTGATTCAGACCCGAATGGTTTGTACAACCCAAAAATGAGGATAAAAAGAGAATTTAAAGATGGAAAGATCATCTACGACACTTATCCAGCCACAGCAAATGCCGCCGTCACTTATGTTAGCTGGTATGATGCTTTACATTACTGCAACTGGTTAGGAGGCGACTATACCATATCTTTGAAAGGCTCTAGCGGACAAAGGAAAAAAGGCGCTAAATATTTTTTGCCGACAGAAGATGAGTGGTACAAGGCAGCATACTATGACCCTAAAACCAAAAAATATAAGCTCTACCCGCTCCGAGATTCACACAAAATAGAAAACTCTGATAAGCTCCCATCAAAGAGCAGTTACGGAATGATGGAAACATCAGATCATGTATGGGAGTGGACCGAATCGAAGGTCGGGGAAGCGTTCCGCGGCATCAGATCCGATTCCTGGTTCCAAGGCAATAACTATCAGGCGGCCGGCAGATATTATTCTAACCCCGATCTCGAACTCGGGCATTTGGGTTTTAGAGTGGCCCGAACTACCCCTAAATCAACTAACAAGAATGAGGCTGAAAAGAAAAACCTCCAAAAAAGAGCAAGGAAGTTCCGTCGCTAAGTTCTTTTTGGTGAAAATTAAATGATATGATCCGTTACATAATTCTAACAATTGCTTTTGCTGGTTTTTCTCCCCTTCAATTAAAGGCCGAAGAATTCAAAGTCACTGAATGGGCCAATGATCCTCTGCTCACGAACAGTGTAGGCATCTCAATCGATGATAAGGGTCGGGCCTATTTGACAGTTTCAAAACGAAGAAAACAATCGAGTCTCGATATCCGTCACCATCAAGACCTAGTCAAACAGGATCTTTCGTTTCAGACTGTCGATGAACGCCGTACCTACTATCGAGAAAAATTGACAGGCAAGAGTTGGATACCGGACAGAAATAATGATGGTAAAAAAGACTGGAAAGATCTGACCGTGCAAAAAGACATGGTCTATCAAGTCAGTGATAAGGACGGTAACGGTTCAGCTGATGGAGTGAAGGTTCTCGGAGAGTATCACACTGAAGTGACAGGCATCGCCGGAGGGGTACTTGCGGTCGGAGAGGATGTTTTTGTCGCTGCGGAACCCGACTTTCTCAGATACTATGATGAGGACGGTGATGGGTTCCCTGAAAAGGAGCAGCTAGTTGCAACGGGATTCCAAGTCCACATGGGACAGGGCGGCCATAACCTCAGCGGCGTGGCAGTTGGACCAGACGGCAGGGTTTACTGGTCACTTGGAGACAAGGGCCATTATGTAAAAACTAAAGAGGGAAAGACCTTTCACATGCCTAATAGCGGGGCAATTTTCCGATGCGAACTTGATGGGACACGCGTCGAACGGTTCTCTTCAGGTGAGAGGAATGCTCAGGAATTAGCATTCGACTCTCACGGCAATCTTTTCAGCATGGATAATGATGGCGACTATCCGGGTGAAAAAGAAAGGGCACTGTACATTACCGAGGGAAGCGAACACGGATGGCGACTGAACTGGCAATGGCTCAGGAAGCAGGACTTTACAAAAATCAGCGGTGTCTCGGCCTATAACCCATGGATGGAAGAAAAACTCTTCTTACCGGACCGCGAAGATCATGCCGCTTATATTACTCCGACAATTGGAAACTTCGGACCCGGCCCTTGCGGATTCACAAGTAATCCGGGCACGGCACTGACTAAGGAACTCGCCGATTGCTTCTTTATGACCAATCAGCAGAATCAGGTAAGAGTCTTTAAGTTCCTTCCAAAGGGAGCCTCATTCAAATTTGAAGAGCTTAAGGCGATAAAAGGGGGCATAGGCAATACGGGCCTCGCCATTGGCCCGGACGGTGCACTTTACTCTGCATCTTGGGGAAGTGGCAAAGGATTCATTTTCCGCTTCGACGCTGCCGAAAAAGAAACTCATCATCCGGCCAGAGAAGAAACGAAAAAAATACTTCAGCTCGTTTCGAAAGGACAAAATATAGAAACACTAAGCTCATGGCTCGACTCTCCAGATCAGAGAGTCCGCATGAAAGGACAATTCGAACTGGTCAAGCGGGGAAATGATGGCCTGAAAGCACTGAAACAAAAATTAGATTCTGGGACTCTACTAGGAAAAATCCATGCCATTTGGGGAATCGGTATGGCGGCCCGGAAAGATCCCGAAAAAATTTCTCTTATAAGCTCAGCATGGAAAAGTAAAGAGTCCGAAATTCTTGCTCAAGCGGCTAAAGTAGCGGGCGATTTGGGACAAAGTTCAAAGCAATTTAATTCCGAACTGATAGCGGGACTGGACCATGCATCTGAACGAGTGAAATTTTTCTGTGCCATCGCACTCGGCAATCGCAAGGCCGAAGGCATATCCGAAAAATTAGTGCATCTCATTGAGCACAGCGGCTCGAAGGATCCTTATATCAGGCATGCAGGTTCGATGGGAATCTCAGGAACAATGGTTCCAGAGAAAATTGCTCAACTGAGCGCAAATCCAAGTAAGACGGTCAAACTCGCCGCGATCGTGGCAATGAGACGAGTCGCGGCCCCCGAAATTCGCTCCTTTCTAAATGATTCGGATGAGCTGATCCTGCTCGAGGCTGCACGTGCAATTCATGATGATCAATCCATTCCCGAGGCACTTCCGGATCTGGCCGCAGTGCTCAAGCGGAAAGGACTCAAAAATGAAGCTCTCATAAGGAGAGCCATCAATGCAGCACTTCGGACGGGATCCGGATCCGATCTTGATGTTTTAGCGGATTATATTAGGAGCGGAGAAGGGTCAGCAAAAATGAGAAGAACGGCCCTCGCATCCATACTCTGGTGGGCAAATCCACCTGTCCTTGACCCTGTCGAAGGACGGTACCGAAAGCACGGACCAAGGGACAAGGGTCTGGTCAATAAAGTAGTCGAATCAGTTCGTGATGTTATTCTGTCTGACAATGAACTGACAGAGGTTCTCCTGAAGGGTGTCGAGGTTAGAGGGGAACCTGCTTGGTTAAAAGGAACGAAAAAATATTTTGCGCAATGGCCGCCTAAGATGCAGGTCCGATTATTGGCAGCCCTTGATAAGACAAATTCTCCTGAGCTTAAGGAATTTGTCATTAAGGGACTCGAATCAAACTCATCCGATGTCAGGGAAAAATCTAGATCCTTCGCAAATAAGGCTGGAGTCCCAACGCTCAATCTAATACTTGCAACAATCGGGGACCCGAAAGCTTCTGGTCAGGGAGAAGCAATTCGACAATTAGCGAATCTCAAAGACCCAAAAGCCACAGAAAAATTCATGGAATTGGTGGCTGAATTTAAAGCAGGTAAGACCCCTCCTCGGTGGAAACTCGAAATGTGGCAAGTTGCAAAATCCAAAGGCATCAAGTTAAAGGGAGGTTACGAGCTGCTCGAGGCCGGCGGTGATCCTGTCAGGGGCAAGAAACTGGTGATGGAGCATGCCGCGGCCCAATGCATCCGTTGCCACAAGATCAATAAAGTTGGTAGTGATCTTGGCCCTGATCTTACCAAAATAGGACGATTGAGAAGCAGATCTCACCTAGTCATATCAATGTTGGATCCGGTAAGGGAAATTTCTGAAGGATATGGAAATATCCTAATTAAAACAAAAAGCGGTGAGGAAATTGTTGGTGTCCTTTCAAATAAGAATGCTAAGGAATGGATTATCACTCTCGCCGATAGCACCAAAAAGAAAATCGATCCAAAAACAGTCGCTACTTCCCAGGTCACTTCAATAATGCCTCCTATGAGTGCAATAATGAAACCTGAAGAGATCCGGGACGTGGTCAGCTACTTATCTACTCTTAAATGATGACTTGCTTTCATTGTAGAGGTATAGAAATTAAGACACTGAAGTAACAAAAGTAAAATTTACCCATTACAACTAAGGATTTTAAAATAACACCAAAAAATAAAATCAAATGACTAAAGAAAATTCTAAAAGCAAGATCACACGTCGCGGAATTCTTAAGGGATCTTCTGCCCTGACAATTCCAACGTTTCTGCCTAGCAGCGTTTTCGGTGCCAACGAAAAGAAAATTAATATTGCCTGGGTTGGATTCGGTAATATGGGTTGGGGCGACTTAAACAATTGCGCAAACGGAAATAACGTTGTCGCACTTTGTGACTGCAACCCAGGAACATGGGAACGCGCTAAAAAGAAATTTCCAAAAGCAAAATTCTATAAGGATTTCCGTAAGATGATGGAAGAAATGGGTGACCAGATTGATGCTGTAGGAGTCGGTACGCCGGACCATACGCACTTCTCAATTGCCTACACAGCAATGAGTATGGGTAAGCATGTGTTTGTCGAAAAACCGCTCGTACATTCGCTGTGGGAAGCACGTACCCTGCAGGCTCTTGCCAAGGAAAAAGGTATAGTAACACAAATGGGAAATCAGGGTCACGCCTTCGAGGGTGCTTATCTAGTTAAGGAGTGGTACGAGGCCGGACTCATCGGTGAGGTTAAGGAAGTTCTTACCTGGACAGACCGGCCCGCAAGAGGATGGGGATTCAATGGACAAGTTCGCACAGAATACCCTAAAGCAGAAAAAATCCCTGAAGGGATGGATTGGAATTTGTGGCTTGGCCCTTGCCAGGAAGATGTCCCTTTCAGTAGAGCAATTCACCCTACGACTTGGAGACCATGGTGGAGCTTTGGGTGTGGAGGACTTGGCGATATCGGTTGTCATACAATAGACACTGCATACTGGGCACTTGGTCTGGGCGCTCCTGATAAAGTAGAAGTCGATATGGCAGAAAAGGCTAATCCTATTCACACGCCTAACGGCTCGATCGTGACCTATAAGTTTCCATCTCGTGGAAAACAGCCTGCAGTAGACGTCAAATGGATTGAAGGCCCCCGTCTTCCAAAAGCTCCCAACGGATACGATTGGGACATTAAAGGTCATGGTGGATTTATCATGATCGGCGAAAAAGGTGGCATTAGCCACGATGGAATGCGACCAAACAGTCCCCGACTATATCCAAAGGCACGTTGGGAAGATTATCGTAAAAATGCCAACGAGCGTGTGCCTAAAACTTTGAAGCGTGTTCCTGGAATCCATAATGACTGGGTCAATGGAATTAGAAACAGTGAAATGACAGTCTCAGACTTTAGCTATAGTGGACCACTCACAGAAAGTATCATCTTAGGAACCCTTGCAATTCGTACAGGTAAGGGGCTTGAATGGAACGCCAAAGACATGAAGATCAGCGGCAATAAAGAAGCGGCTGCACTCATTGATGTTGAGGCTCGTAAAGGCTGGCGTCCATCTGACCTAGTCTAGCCACAAGGGAAAATTAATACTTATTTTGTCACCGACATGAGCTGACCGGTTTAGTAAACCATGCCCTAATTTAAAAAAAATTAGCGGCCAACGCTGTATTTGGTGATGATGTCCCGGACCCGTTTTGCTAGCTCTTTATTGGTAGCATACAGTGCACCACGATGGTTCATGAAAGTGGAATCTGCTCTATTGAGGTCTAACGAATCTCCAAAGACATCACTAACCACGGCCCCACTTTCCTCATAAAGGCAGGCTGTTGCGGCATAGTCCCAAAGGCTTCCTCCACCGTCTTGAGACTTGGGAAATTTAAAGTGACACCCCGGTCCATTCTCAAGGACATGACATGCATTCAACACCGCGCCACCGTAATGGATAGGATTAAATTCATTAAGACCAAGCGAATGCGCATAAGCCTCAAGTTCGTCTTTGACCTGATTAAAATTAGGATCTTCTGCAAAGCTCCTGTCGTAGGTGAAGGTCAATGCTTGGCTGTCCTGCGTAGGCGACCACCGCTCATTGTTACGCATGAGGCCCTGACCCTTGGTCGCCTGATAGAGGACATCATGCACAGGATCATAGACGACACCTATCAGAGGAGTCCCGTCATTGGCAACTAATCCAATAGAGACAGAGTATCCCGGCTGACCATTAATGAATGGTAGGGTACCGTCCAGAGGATCAATGCACCAGAAGTAGGCACTTTCTAAACGACCCCTATCGTCCTCATCCTCTTCAGCGAGTAAAGCAATATCAAGTTCATCGCAGGTAGGCAGCAAGACCTGAAGTATTGAATCCTGAGATTTACGGTCCACCTCAGTGACCACCTGTGAAGCTAGAGTGCTACCACCCTCCTTCTGCATGACATGCACGTCCTTATCACGATAAGATCTTATCAATTGCCCTGCATTGGAGGCAGCCTTTACAGCCTTTTGCGTTAACACGGTGAAATCCATTAAGCCTTAATCTCCTTTAGTGAATCAGTCACCTCACGCGTGACCCTCTCGCTATAGTCACTGAGCTTCCAGTGTCCCGGACTCCAGCCCTTCATGAACCGATGAAAATCAGCCCAAGCCACACGATAGAGAGGACGCCAATCGGCTTCGAGTTCCTGCATGCATATGCCTTTATCGAATGCCTCCATGAATGAAAAAAGTTCATTGAAATAGAGGTTTAGAACCTCCTCTTCCCTCTCTTCGGCCTCTCGATCTCGAAAGCAACTTCCTACGAAATAAGCCAAATCCTTCATGCCACAACCTCCACCAACATATTGGAAATCCACTGCCGCTACCCCTGATTCTTCAACGGCAAAACAGAAATTTGCCAACTTAGCATCTCCATGGACCAAAGTCTGAAAAGTGGAGCTATTTAGCTTCGCGTCAATCATTGGAGCACAGGCCCTAAGTTGTGGATCGTCCAATTGCTCAAGTTCATCGGGCCGAGTCTCAAGGTGCCAGTAAGTGCCGGTTTCCCAGAGACCCTCTGAGCTCATGCCCATGCACGAAGCATGAAAAGCCGCTAACCACTGAACACACAACTGCATCTCAGTTTGGGTCACGGAACTTCGTCGATGAGCATATCCCGACGCGTCAAGATCCTCCATTACCAAAAGGAATTCATTGTCACTAGTTTTAACCCCAAAGCTTTCCGGTATTCTGGCATGCTTGTTGATTCCTTTATTATTCTGATAACGGTACCAATTCGTTTCTACCTCATAAGACTTGATTTTTCTCTGGTGAGATAAGTCCGTATTCCATCCTCGCGGATGCTTGCCACCTTCTGGCTGTACATGCTTCACGATAACACTAGGCACGTCCGAACCCTCTAACCCAATGCGCACAATGCTTCCATATCCACTCCATAGAGTTTGCACAATGCCAAGATATTTAAGTCTTTTTGCTCCAGTAATTTCCAAGATAAACCGGTCTATTTCTTCCTTCTCCATGCAAGCCAAAAAGCTAATAGTAAAGTTGAAAAAAACCAACAATTTTAGGCAATGTTCCTGGACCTTGTGACAACTAAAATACTAAAGTTAATCAATTAATTCTATTACAGAAAAAATAGCCCGATGATCTGAAGCCAGCTCCTCATCCAACACTTTAGATTCGATCACCTTCCAACGTTTTTTTGGTCGGACCAGAATGTAGTCAATCTGACGAGTGGGTTTTGATACCGGAATGGTCGGCGCAATTTCAGTATTAGTTCGTAACCATAATTTACCGATCTCTTTTAATGTGGAGCTATCAGGCACATCATTGAAGTCTCCCGCTAAAATAGCAGGTTTACTATCAGAAATACTAATCATTCGATTAATAAATTTTGCCGAAGCAAGCCGCTCTTCGCTCAAAGGTCGGTGATCAAAATGTGTCGCCAAAAAAATGATGCTTTGTTCTTCTGATATCTTAATGATCGATTCAAGGACTCCACGCTGTTCGCCCGAATCAACATTAGGTAAGTGAAAATTCTTTCGTTTGATAATAGGGAATCGTGAGAGGATAGCATTACCATAATGGCCTCCTTGAAAATCAATATTAGAGCCAAAGACACTCTTAATTTTTGTTAGACGCGACAACTCAGCTACTTGGTCCACCTTACCACTCCGCTTCGTGTTCTGATCCACCTCCTGCAAAGCCACCAGATCAGGTTCGACTGATAAAATAACTCTGGCAATGCGAGGCAAATCAAGTTTTCCATCCACTCCTTTAGCGTGATGAATGTTGTAACACAAGACCCTCAAACGGAACGGTTTTTTGGTGTTCTCTGCAAAAATTACATGACCTTTGGCTGGACTAATCTCCACTAAATCTCCAGTCAAAGGATCATTGGTAAAACTCTGCCCATAAGAGCTAATCGCAGTCAGAATAAGAAAGAATATATTGAAAATGATCGGCTTTCTCATGCCATCATTATCAAACAACTAAAAGTTAAAAACAAGTCAACTAACTTCTCTAAAACGAATCCATGGAAACTCTTCCCTTCAGACACATCAATAGTCTTGATATGATTACCTTCTACCGGGATCCAGTTGATAAGATCTTCACTTTCTTCTATTCCAAAAATTATCGTTAATTCTCTAGAGTCGTTATCTGCGGATATTATTATAGAACTCACTACAAGCCAGACTGGGACAAGAGCATCAATTCCAGCCAGCAGAGAAACTATGGTACATTTATTAATCCAAGGGAAGCAGCTCTACCTTTCGAAATTCGCAAGGGTGGCTCTCGCTCTGCAAAGAGATCGTTCCGCCACCAAGTTCAGTTCCATCGTTTAGGTGAGGCCCTTGGTACTCCAGTACGACTACGCCCTCTACGATATGCTTAAAGCTATTTGATCCATCAACAACGACCTCAGCCGTCACCCACTGATCACCGTGATAGGTCTTGGATTTTGAATTGATACAATGTCTCTTAAGTGGCTTGCCATTCATAATTACATCCGTTCCTGGTGTGCACAAATTCAGAGTCGTACGTTTTCCTTCACCACCACCACCGAGTAGCTGCACCTCAATTGAGTTGGGAAAATCTTGGTCAATCTTCATTGTTTTCGGATCTTGGCCGTGTAGCATGAGGCCACTGTTGCGGTACGCCCAACCGGGCCCACCCTCCAACTGTTCACCGAGGAACCGATATTCCACACGAAGGCGGTACCGGGAGTAAGGAGTCTTGTAAAAGAGGTGACCAAAGGTCTGGTTAAAGTTTTCGTAATTTTCGTAATTGACCTTGATGACCCCGTCAGCGACTAGAAAAGTTTTACGCTTGTCTTCTCCTAACTTCTCATAGCGAATCTTCGGCGTCCAACCACTCAGATCCTTACCATTAAAAAGCTGAATCCACTTCTTTTTTTTGTCATTGGTTTTTGTAGTTTTCTTATCTTTGGGCTTGGGCGGACGCTCAGTTTCATCGGCCGCGGCTACCGCGAGGGTCGGCACAACACTAGTGGCAAGGGCGAGGCGGATAAATTTGGATCGATTCATGACAGTAGAGTTCGAAAATCTTTAGCTATTTGTTATGACGCGCTGGCTTGATATCCTTCGGATCCCGAGAAGCGGCAGTATCTGCCGGAAGAGTCTCAGACGTTACCGGCGGAAACGTAACCTTTCCAGTAGCAGCCCATTCAGTGCCTCGGATGAGAGTCTCTTGAAAAGCGATACCGAGCATTGATTTGCTATCGTGTCCCATGACGGTATGAAAAATTCGCCCCTCCCCGTAGGTAATGGTCATCAAAACAGGTTCGTGACGCTCGGATCCGCCTTTGGCTAAAGCGGTAGCAAGTATGTTCATATTTTCTCCTGGACCACGCAACCGATCGTAGAGCTCTTCTTTTGCCTGAAGGAATTCAGCTGGCAAGCCCTTAGTAATCGGATGGTCTCCTTGGCGAACAACCACATTGTACTCTAAAGGTCGACCATGAGAGCCGCCACGACCCTTAGACTCATCTCGAACCACTTTACCATCTTTCCAGTATATGTAGGGTCCATGCTTCTCATTGCGCCCCCCCCAGCCACCTAGGCCAATCATCTCGTTGTACTCCTTCCAGTTAGGAAAAGAATTATCTGCAGCGTGGACTACGACAAGGTTACCACCCTCTTTAATGTATTTAACGAAATCTGATTTGGTCTTTTCCGTCCATGAATCACCGTTATAATTAGAGAGAATAACATCGTACTTGGTAAAGTCTGGGCTGAAATCAGCGACGCGACTTTTAGTAACGGTAGCGCGCTCAATTGTAAATCTTCCAGTGGCTTCAAGCGTGTCTATCATGACTGGGGAACATTTTACCCAGTCATGATTGTTCTGACCGTCTATCAGAAGAACCTTGATTTGCTCAGTATTCTGACCGGTCGACTTTGCCTCTTCAGCGTATAAAGAATGGATCGCATTAAGAGTTAAAAACAAAAAGAGGAAAGAAGAAAAATTTTTAAATAGAGATTTTTTCATATTAAAATCGTAAAACCACTCTTGTTTTAATGCAAGTTATTTGCATTGCTAGGCTTTGAGGAAATCCGGTTAGTTTTAGATTACTAATATTAAATCCGTAATATTCTCATAACTACATTAGCCTATCACCAAACCCTAACATTAATTTAATACTCACTGATCTTGGGTCGCTTTTGTAATGAGGGGATTCATCGTTCAATGGTGCTCTATTCGGATAACTTTATTCATACGATTAAAGTAGCTTTAAGAAATTTTGGATAAGACGCAAAGAATTTAGCAATGTGGGTGCCTACAGAAATCTAGGTGATCCAATTTAATTTTTTCTGAATTAAGTAAAAGTATTAGGTAGGCTATTTTTTATTCTAATTGGATTATTCATTTTATTTCAAACTGTAAACGAGTCTATTTATTAAATAGATATTAGGCATTATTATACTTGGCTCAGGCTACAACTAATCCGCTAAATCTGGCGAATGATTCGTAGATAGCATGCAAAGCGATAGCGTTATTCCCTCCATTCCCAATGTTCTATTTCCTAATGATTTCGTAAAACTAGGAAGGCAGATAGGCTTTATTAATGCAATTTGTTTGCGTTAATTTGGAATGCAACTAAGTTGCGTTAATGGGAATTTCTCTTTCCGTTTTAAACATGAAATCACTAACTACATCTAATCGAGATCGACTCCCCGTTACAGTTCTGTCTGGTTTTCTAGGAGCAGGAAAAACAACTTTGCTGAATCAAATTCTTCGGAACCGTGAAGGGAAGAAAGTAGCCGTAATTGTCAATGATATGAGTGAGGTCAACATCGACGCTGCACTTGTCCGATCGGGCGATGCCACCCTATCCCATGCCGAGGAAAAGATGGTTGAAATGTCGAATGGGTGTATTTGCTGCACTTTGAGGGAGGACCTCCTCATCGAAATCGGGAAACTGGCTCGTGAAGGTCGTTTCGATCACCTCCTCATCGAGTCGACCGGAGTGAGTGAACCAATGCCGGTAGCCGAAACTTTCACTTTCCGAGACGAAGAGGGAAATTCACTAGGGGATATCGCCGGAATTGACACTATGGTCACCGTTGTCGATGCTTTCAACTTTCTTCAAGACTACGAGGGTATAGACACACTCCAATCACGCGGCACTGCAATCGGGGAAGAAGACGAACGAACAATCGTCAATTTGCTTGTTGATCAGATCGAGTTTGCCAATGTGATCCTCTTAAACAAAATCGATTTAATCTCTAAGGAGGACCTTAGACGCATTCATGCTATGATTAGGTCACTAAATCCTAAGGCTACAATTCATGAAACGACCAACTCAGAAATCGCATTGAAACAGGTAATGGGGACCGGCCTTTACAATCAGGCTGAAGCAGAAGAGACGACTGGATGGCTCGACTCGCTTTTAGAATATACCCCGGAGACTGAGGAATACGGAATCTCCAATTTTGTTTATGAACGCCGTGTCCCGTTTCATCCGGAGCGACTCCATAAGGTTTTCGGCCAGGAATGGCCTGGAGTGATCCGGTCCAAAGGCCTCTTCTGGCTCGCCACCCGCCTTCAGATGGCAGGTTATTGGTCTCAGGCAGGTGCAATGTGCGAGAACCAGTGCTTCGGATTTTTCTGGGCAGCGGTGCCACGCGAACACTGGCCTGAAGAACCTGATCAACTTGAAGAAATCAAGCGATCCAGTGTAGAACCAAATGGGGATTGTCGCCAAGAATTGGTACTCATTGGAACCGATATGGATAAGGAGGCCCTTACCAAAATGCTGGATAGCGCCCTCCTCACCGTCGAAGAACTGGCTATGGATAAAGAAGAATGGAAGACTCGTTTCACCGACCCATTCCCCGAGTGGAACGTTGGGATCAATGCAATTGCATCTTAATCCTAGCTTAGCCTGCCTGGTATAACTGATCTGCCTAGTTGTTTTTGCCCAGTGAGCTAAGATATGACATCAGGTCAATGAATTCGTCCTCTCGCAGGGAGGACACCAGTCCCGAGGGCATCATCGAGACGGGACTAGTTTCACGTTTGGCAATCGATTCCTTGGGAACGCGGGAGATCGTGCCCGCGGAGTTGCGAATCACGACGACGTTTTGGTTTTCACTGGCAATGCTTCCTGCGAAAACGTCACCCTCTCTGTTTGTGATCATGGCCATACGATAGCCTTCCTTAATCTTCTTGCTTGGGTTCAGCAGCGACTCGATCAGATAATCTAGGGGAGCGCTTGAACCGATGCTGCTCAAGTCGGGGCCCAGAACTCCACCCTTCTCATCGATGATGTGGCAGGTGACGCAAGCGAGCTTCGCTCGGGCGTAAATGGCTTTTCCACGTCCAACGTTTCCAAAGGGGATCTTTTCGAGGAGTTGGACCATGGCCTCTTGACTGAGTCGCTGCGGTTGTAACTGAAGCTTGCCCGCCTCGATAACGGCACTGGCAAGGGAAGAGCCGCTCTGTCCCGCAGTTTCGACGAGCCGAAGCACCTCGACCGCAACGGTCTCGGGAATCGATACGTCGGTCAGGGCAATCGCGAGCTCTTCGGAAGCACCCTTCTTTGTTAGTGCAGCTTCGATAAAATGCTCGAAGGTCCCAAGCTCGAGCAGAGCAGCGGCCAGTGGCGCGGCACGTTTGGTATCAATACGCATGAGTGCGGCAACCAATGCAGCGCGAATTGAAGATCTTCGGATCGTTGTATCTGCATTCGCAACCTTTACTATGAAGTCGGCACGGCCCAGGTCTCCGAGGCTCAATGCTGCAGCCAGAGCAGCGGAGGCCTCGTCAATCTTGGGGTGGCTCAAGTAGTCTTCTAAATGCTGAGCGAGTGCTTCTTCTTTCCAGAGGCCAATGAGCCGAAAGCCTGCCTTTTTCGCCCCGATTAGCGAGGATTCGGCAAGTCGTTTGCACGCTGAGCGGCGATTCGGCGATGCTGGAGGTGTAAGGGCCCTGTCCTGCGCGGCTTCGAGCAAGGCTAGACCAGCTGCCTCAGAAACCGAATCATCACCATGTTCAATGATACTTAACAAAGACACCAAATCTTCGATTCCCCCAATCTTTCCAATGAGGCGGACGATGCCCGGGTCAGCTTCACTGGGGTTTGCTCGAACGATAGCAACAAGTGGTCTTAAGGCTTGTGGTTTTTCGACTGCCTTCAGGGCAAATGTAATCTGGTCGGCATCAAGATTACTCAGGGTGCCAGTTTGAAACGCCGGTAGCCAGTGAGGTTCAAGAATTCGGCAAGTACGCCAAAGTGCGAAGTCTATGAACTTGTCCATAGGGTGATCGAGAGCCTGAAGGGCTATCATTGCCGCAGTTGCGGATTGATATTGCCCCAATGTCGTGACAGCTTCGCGTCGCACTTGCGGATGGGGATCGTTTACTGCCCTGACCAAGTCCTCCACCGAACCCAGTTTGTGGTATAGAACTCTGGCCGCTGCGGCTCGGGCCTTGGGCTCGAGCGAATTGTTGATTATTTGCACAGCAAGTTCGCGTGTACCTCGTGCGGCGATAGTTTGCATGGCCCAGAGTCCCTCCAGCCGGTGGTGCTCGTAGTTCGGAGCGCTTTTGTCGAGCTCTCGAATCCAAGTACGGACCTTTTGTACAAGGCCGAGTTCCGCGACCCGGCCCTTGAGAGTCTGTTTCGCATTGAGCCTTACCCAGTCCTCAGGTGCCTTGAGCATTTCGAGAAGGGTTTCAATGCTCTCGTTTTGGTATTCCTTCCGCTTCAGAGGTGCGCGTCCCTTCGCAGTGATGCGCCAGATACGTCCGTGCACTTGGTCGCGTCGTTTGTCTCTGAAGTCGACCTCACCGTGTTGGATGATCGGACTGTACCAGTCAGCAATGTAGACGGCGCCGTCTGGGCCCATCACGATATCTATTGGACGAAAGGAAACGCGCGAGGATTGAAGTAGGTCGTCGCGCAGGGTCGAGGTGTAGCCACTGGCCTCAGGAGCCAGCGAGTAACGATCGATATTATTGGCGCGAAAGTCGTTGGCAAGAACGTTTCCCTGCCAGGTACCGGGAAAATGGTCGCCGCTGATGATAGCAATACCACACAGCTTGGGTCGACGGGGATTGAGACCAGAAAGAGTTCGGTTCTCGCGTGGTGATGCTTTAAAGACGGCGTCAGGAAAGGAATAATTAACGCCTTCGCCACCAGCGCCGTCGGTTTGAAAAGTCTGACCCCAGCGGTCAAATGCCATGCCCCAGGGGTTAATCAGGCCACGGCTGTAGATCTCGAGCCGACGCGTCATTGTATTGTATGCCCAGAGTCCACCACCATTAAGTCGGCGTGGCCCGTACAGGGTTTCGATATGGGTGCCGATGTAATATCCCTGCAACATGTAAAGCAACCCACCAGGCCCCCAGCTCAGGCGGTGCAAGGTGTGGTGGGTGTCCTCAGTGCCAAACCCAGAGAGGAGAACTTCGCTTTTGTCGGCGACTCCATCTCGATCATTGTCTGTCAGGTGCACGAGTTTCTCCGCGTGAGCAACGTAAGCTCCGCCGGCGTTGTCAGGAAGAACGCCACCAGGGATGATCAACTTGTCGTAGTAAACGGTCGACTGGTCGGCAGTACCATCGTTGTCGGTATCTTCAAGAACGATGATTTTGTCACTCGGATCCTGATTGACGTTGAGTTGAGGGTAAGTCCGACTGCTAGCAACCCAAAGCCTTCCCTCGGCATCGAACTGGATTTGAATCGGTTTGGCTAGAAGTGGATCAGCTGCCCAGAGATTGACTTCGAACCCATCAGCGAGCTTGAACGAAGCCTGCTCAATCGCAGGGTCCGGCGATGGTATATCCTTCAGGCCGCGCTGTGCCAGAGCCGTGGAGCCATAAAGAATTACTGCTGTAAGAGCTAAAAGCGTACGAAGAAAGGTAAGGTGGCTCATGGAGTCTCAGAGGCAATGGATTTCAAAATCGCACGGATATGAGTTTCTTGTTTCGCAATGAAGGGTTCGAACTTCGCTGGTTCGGTTTGAGCGATCTTTTGTTCGTCTTTGCGCTCACCATAAACGAAGGCATCATTTCTAGGCCGCCAACGATGAAAATAAAGCAGGTTCTTTTTGATAATCGTGGCGCGAAGTGCTTCCGCTTTGGCTGAAGTCGGGTTAATACGTGGAGAAGGGAGTTCGAGTTGGTCGGCAATTTGAGCCGCAATAAACCGGTAACCCGCACCGTTTGGATGAAGGCCGTTCTTGGTGAATTCGACCTTAGCCAAGGAGCTAAGTAAATCTACGAACGGGTATTCCATTTGAGCCGCGACCGAACGTAGTGCTTCTGTGTAGGTAATCAGAGCTGCTTGCCGATCTTTGTGGTAAGAAGGATTGGGAAGAAAGGTTGCATTAACAGGAAGTGGAGAAAGGAAGACGAAGCGCACATTACTTCTGTCTTTGAGCGCCCCTAGAAGGCGATGGAGGCCTTTCTTGAAACGGGCAACTCCTCTGGGACCGTCAAACGACTCGTTAGTTCCATAGGCGAGGAAGATTACCGAGGGCTTCAGCGATTGAACATGCTCAACCATACGCTGGAAGCCTTCCTCTTCATCACCGAAGACTGCTCGCCGTCTTCCTCCAGTTCGCGAGTGTCCGAATACCGTATCTCCATCCCAACCCGCATTACGAAAGGAGATGTCTCGGTCTGGGAAACGCAAAGCAAGTGCTGTCTCGAGGTGGCCGTGCTCGAGTGCTCGCTCAAAGAATGAACTTCCCAGGAAGAGAACGCGATCACCATCATGTAGTTCGAAAGGCTTCTCGTTTGGTTCGTCAGCAAAACAGAAGCAAGGAATCAGTAAGAGCCACAGCAGGCTCACAAGTGAGCGAAACATCTTACCATGCTACGCTCCAAGGGGGACGAGTCAAGCATTGCGAGAGAGGCGAGTTGGCCGTAGCTCAGGTCATGATTTGTGGAAGAGTTCTGCTGCTATTAGAAAATCTCCCAGCGGGAACATCCAATGCATTTGTCAGCGTTAGGTAGAGGTTCGACAGCAGCGGATCCCTCTTCACGATCCCCGAACAACTGACCATGAATCGGGGGTCGTTAGCTGGTTAGTTGCAGAAATCTAGAAATCTTCAAGCTGATTTGTTGTGTTATCTGCACTGCCTCCAAAGACAAAGAATCTTGTTAGTACCATGACTGTAAACCCAACAACTGTTAATACTTTGCCTATAGCCCATCCATTCACTCCTGCATCCTTCCCCATTTCGTTAGGCATCGGAGCAAATAAGAGAATGATACCTATAGCCAAAAATGAACATACGATAGTAGCCCAAGTCTTATCATAAAATGTTACAAGCAATCCGAACGCAAGAACTGCATATAGTGGAGGATTAGGGTCATCCCCGAC